>JAJYVR010000077.1 GCA_021791935.1 Acidobacteriota bacterium | reverse complement strand
CCGCGATATTGCTCCACCTGCTTTGGATTGGCGGCGATCACCTCGTCAATCATCTTTTCCAGCGCGCCGGAATCGCTGATCTGTTGCGGCTTCTCGCGTTCGTAGACGACGCCAAAATCTTCGCCCGTCTCAAAACAGCGGTCGAAAAGCTGCTTCAGCATTTTGCTCGACAGCGCGCCGCTCTCTGCCAGATCGGCCGCCTGCGCAATTCCCTCCATCGAAATGGGCGATTGCGCCAGTTCCAAACCGGTGGCTTTCAAACGTCCGACTAATTCCCCCTGCACCAGATTGGCCACGCGTTTTGGACTCTTCGCCGCTTTGGCCGCCTGCTCAAACTGGTCGGCAAAAGCGCGGCTGCCGGTCAGCACCTGCGCGTCCTGAGCGGTAATTTCGTACTCGGCAATCATGCGTTCGCGACGCGCTTCCGGCAGCTCCGGCATGGTGGCGCGAATCTCCTCCTGCCAGGCTTGGCTGACCACCAGCGGCGGCAGGTCCGGGTCGGGAAAATAGCGGTAATCGTGCGCCTGCTCCTTCGATCGCATCGAATAGGTGCGGTCTTCCGCGGAGTTATACAGGCGCGATTCCTGCACCACGCGGCCGCCCACCTCGATCACTTCAATCTGCCGCTCAATCTCGTATTCCAGCGCCGCGCGAACGAAGCGAAAGCTGTTTACATTTTTCACTTCCGCCTTGGTGCCGAATTTCTCCGCGCCCTTCAGCCGCACGCTCACGTTGGCATCGCACCGCAGCGAGCCTTCTTCCATATTGCAATCGCTCACTGCCGTGTACAGCAATATTTCCTTGATGCGCGTCAGATATTCGTAGGCTTCCTCGGCGGAACGAATGTCCGGCTCACTCACAATTTCCACCAGCGGCGTGCCGCAGCGGTTCAGGTCGATGTAGGTGCGCTCGCGCGAGTCGTGGAACCCCTCATGCATGCTCTTGCCCGCGTCCTCTTCCATGTGCAGTCGCGTAATGCCGATGCGCTTCGTGCCGGCGGGCGCGGGCACATCGATCCAGCCATGTTCGCCCAGCGGCTTGTCGAACTGGGAAATCTGATACCCCTTGGGCAGGTCGGGATAGAAATAATTCTTGCGCGCAAAAATCGAAGTCTCGTTGATCCGACAATGCAGCGCCATCGCCGCCAGCGTCGCAAACTCCACCGCGCGCCGATTCAAAACCGGCAGCGCTCCGGGCAACCCCAGGCAGACCGGGCACACTTGCGTGTTCGGCGCGGAGCCGAAGCGGGCCGAGCATCCGCAAAATGCCTTGGTCTCCGTCAGCAGTTGGACGTGGACTTCCAGCCCGATGACCGGCTCATACTTCGCAAGAATTTCTGGAGAAAGAGTTGGGATCGCTGCCATGACAGGTTCAATTTTAGCAAGCGCGACAACAGGGCTTCCCAGGCACCTGCCCCAGCAGCGATATCGCAGCGAAATTATCGCCTCACGAAGATCCACCATTCCAGATCGTGGGAGCCGGATGCAATCCCCCTTGCAATACATAGAACCACAAGGTATCATCGTTCTCGATGGCGACCCGCGAAACCAATCCGAACTTTATGAATGGAGTTCCGGAACTCCTGGTCCTCCGACTCTTGCAGCACGAAGAGATGTACGGCTATGAAATTGTTCAGGCCATTCGCGAACGAACCGACGCCGTCATCGTTTTCGGAGAAGGCGTCGTGTATCCGGTGTTGCACGGGCTTGAACACGATGGTGCCCTGCGATCCCGGCGCAAAACGGTCAACGGCCGCAGCCGAATCTATTACTCCGTAACGGCCGCCGGTTCGCGCCGGCTGGCGGCTCTGTCGCAAACCTGGAACAACCTGGCAACAGCGATTCAATCCATGCTCATGGGAGGACACCATGCCAAAACCGCTTCATGAACTGCGCGAACAATTACTGCGCGCCGGCGTCGCGCCCCGGCATGTGCGGCGGTATCTGGCGGAACTTGCCGATCACCTGGCAGACCTGCGGGCGGAAGAGGAACACGCCGGTCGAAGCCGCGCGGATGCTGAATCTGCAGCACTCGCCCGGCTCGGCAGCATGGATGACCTGGCCAAAACGATGATCGAGCAGCGCCACTTTCAGTCCTGGTGCGCTCGGGCCTCGTGGGCGATGTTCAGTCTGGCACCCGCATTGGTTCTGGCAGCGGCCTGGGCCGTTGCCCTGTTCATTTTGTGGTCAGGCTGGAACATTTTTCTACCGGGAGCCGACACGCCGTTCGGCGCGGGCCACTATCGACTCTTCGATCTCCCGAATATCTATTTTCAATTCGGCAAGGCGATCTATTTCTTCTCGCCGATTCTCGTCGGCTGGGGAATCGGAGTCGTCGCCGCCCGTCAACGATTGAAGGCTGTTTGGCCCACCGTCGGATTGGTCCTGATCGCGCTGATCGGCGGCGCTTCCCAGGTTCAGGCAGGCCGCGCACCCGTTCCCGGCGGATTCGCGCATATTCGGATGAGCTTCAGCCTTGCGCCGATCTTCCAGGGCAATCCTTATGGGTTGCTGCACACCCTGATCCTTCTGACGATGACAGCCGTGCCTTATCTAGTTTGGCGATTGCAACAGATTTACTCGCGCTCGGCGTAGTTGCTTCTGCGCAGAAAACCCACAGGTTGAGTTGAAGATGTGCTCAAGACCTCATGTACAAAGCAGGCGCGCCCGGAATTTGCCCTTTCAGCCGAGCGATAAGAATTCATCTACGGTAAGATTTGCCGCCCTGATCAGGGAGCGAAGTGTCCCAACGGAAAGCTCCTTGTGTTGCGGGATGGAGAGATTGGCTCGCTCACCAGGTTTCGTCATTAACCATGTGGCTGCCCACCTGACCAACAATTCTCCAACCCGCATTCTCGAAGGCCATGACCGCTTCCTTCCCCGAAATGTTGGCTAATTTGCCCATGCCTCAATTGATCGCACACAACAATGTGCGATGCAACATCTTGTGGAAAAATATTTTCTTCTGGAATTTAGACCGCGACAACAAAGGGCGTTTCGTCGGCAGGCGTGGTGCTCGCGGCCTTTTGATCTTCCGCCCACAGCCATGCGGTGATGGCTTCCTTGATATTTTCGAGGGCCTCTTTTTCGTCCTTCCCTTGCGAGACGCAGCCGGGCAACGCGGGACATTCCGCGACAATCCAGCCGTCCTCCGCTTCTTTCAACGAGACATGAAAAATCACAGGAAAGTCCTCAAGAACGATTCTATCAAGCGACGATATTCTAGTGACGCGAAACAATAAATAGATGGTCGGCTTCGATCAGGCGGCGGGCCTGGCCGCGAGCGTGGTTCGACCATGGCCCGGTCGGGTCCAGCTTGCTATACGTCATCCAGTGCGGCAACGCGCGGCGATGTTCGCCTGTCCGTTCGTAGGCGAGCGCCAGATTGTAGTGGGCGTCCGCGTACCTTGGGATAATTCGGATGGCGGCCTTGTAGGCGTCAATCGCCTCGTTCAGCCGCTGCAGCTCGTCCAGCGCATTGCCAAGGTCGAAAAACGCCAGCGCATAGTTCGGGTCGGCCTCGGTGGCGCGGCGATACATTTGCTCCGCCTGCAGATATTGCCTCTGGTTGTAATAAATAGTCCCCAGATTGATCAGCGCAGCCGCGTGACCGGGATGCAGTTCAATCGCGCGCGTGTATAGCTGAATCACCTGTCCCAGCAAGCCCTGCTCATCCTCCATTCGGACAGCTTCATAAAACAGCTCGGCGGCCTGCGACTCGCGATACCTCTGGTGGGCTGCTTCGCCAACCACAGTGCAAGCGCGCCCCGGAGTACGACCGTCAAAATCGAAGACAAGCTGCCTCGACAACGGATCGACAATCGCGCCCTGGTGACGAAAAACCACTCGGCTGCCGCCGTACACCATACCCGCTTCCAGCAACGGATTTGTCATGCCGGAAACGCGCTGCATGGCCGCCACGGACGCAGAAATACGCGAGCTTTTGATCCGCTGCAACGATAAGAGCCGAAGTTTCCTGAGTTGAGAAAGCTGCTGAAACGTGTAGGTTTCCAGAGAGTCGATGAGTCCGGCCCGCTCCCAGCCTTGCAGTTGGCGGGCGGACACTTGCAGAATCCGCAATACATCTTGACGGTTGTATCGGGTCACGGATAAGTGCTCGCAGGTACCGTCTCTCGTCACGATTATGCAGTGTCTTGACTGTGATCGCAAGGGGATTCGATAAATTTCCGAGGAAAACCTGTACCGAATTTGCCGACGCTGCGAGTGGAGATTTCTTTGCGCCGCCGCTGCCGCACCGGACCCGCGCTTCTCAAGCTCAATGCGCTTCCTCGCAAAACCTATCCGCGATCAAAGAATCCAGCGCAGACGTGCCTGACGTATTCAGCGGTCATTTGCCCCGCGACTTAGCCCGCCAAAGCGGTCTGCGTTCAGAATGACTCCAGTCGAGCGCTGACTACATTGGCAGTAAATCCGCTTTAATACCCCGCCAGTTCCACCATCGCCTTGCGAATGTCTTCCGGCTGCGGCAGTATCTCGTCTTCCAGCGTTGGCTGATAGGCGACGAACACGTCCTTGGATGCGATGCGGCGCACCGGCGCGTCCAGATCGTCGAAAAGTTCATCGGCAATGCGCGCCGCAATTTCTGCCCCGTATCCCCAACTGCGCATGTCCTCATACGCAACCAGCGCGCGGCTGGTCTTGCGGACCGAGGTTGCAATCGCGTCCCAATCGTACGGGCTCAACGAGCGCAGATCGATCAGTTCCACATCCAGGCCGTTTTCTCGCTCCGCGCGTTGCGCCGCCTGCAGCGCTCGCGGAACCACCGCGCCGAATGTGATCGCCGTCAGTTGCTTGCCGGGTCGAACAATGTTTGCCTTGCCAAATGGAATCGTGAAATCCGGCCCCGGGTAAGCGGCGCGACCATACGTCTCCCGATAGAGTCTCTTATGTTCCAAAAACAACACCGGGTCGTCGCAACGAATCGCGGTCCGCAGCAGGCCGTTGGCGTCCAGCGCATTTGAAGGGTAAACGACCATCATGCCGGGCGTGTGCGTGAAGATGCTCTCGCCGGACTGCGAATGATAGATTGCGCCGCCCGTCAGATAGCCGCCAGTGGCCACGCGAATCACCGTCGGGCAGGAGAACGTTCCATTGCTGCGCCAGCGAATCAGCGGCAGCTCATTCCGCAACTGGTGCATGGCCGGCCAGATGTAATCGAAAAACTGGATCTCCGCGACGGGCTTCATTCCCCGGGTGGCCATGCCAACCGCCCGGCCAACAATGTTGGCCTCCGCCAGCGGAGAATTGAAGACGCGGTCGGGACCAAATGCGCGCTGCAGGCCGCTGGTCAGCTTGAACACGCCGCCCTTCCCTTTTACCAGGCCCTCGTCCAGGCTTCCTTCGCGGCTGCAATCGGCCACGTCTTCGCCAAAAACGACAACGCGTCCATCGCGCTTCATCTCGTCGTGCAGGCAGGCGTTGATCAGGTCCGCCATGGTGCGTTCCTGCACCGCGCGCGCAGGGTCCGCTACGGCTGGCGCCGGCTCCTTCAGGAAAGATTCTGCTGTCGGATCCAGGTCCTCGGAATAGACGTGTTTGTAAATGCTGTCGGTCGGAGGAAACGGAGAGCGCAAGGCAACTTCGGTTGCGACACGAATCTCCTCGTCCACAGCCTGCTCCAGCCGCGTGATGCCCGCTTCATCCAGAAGCCCCTCTCGCAATAGCCGCATCTGCAACTTCGGCAGCGGGTCGCGCATGGCGTCGGCCTGGCGCTCGGCCTCGGACCTGTAGGACCGCTCATCGTCCGAAAGGGAGTGCGAATAGGGCCGTGTGACATGGCCGTGCACAAACGCGGGTCCATGCCCGGCGCGGCAATAGGCGACCGCCTGCTGCATCGTGTTGTGGCATTCGATCGCGTCGGTCCCATCGATCTCCGCAAAGAAAAAGTTGGGAAAGTTGGCGACCAGTTTTGAAATGTTGCCGCCCGCCGTGTTCACTTCAACCGGCACGGAGATGGCATACCCGTTGTCCTGCACCGCAAACAGCACCGGCAGCTTCAGGTTGGCGGCGGAATTCATCGCCTCCCAGAATTCTCCCTCGCTGGTGGTGCCATCGCCCAGCGAACAATACACCACCTCATCCGCGTGGAAGACAACATTTTTATAGGCGCGATAGTCCGTTTCGTTGCCGAAGTACTCCGGCTTTTTTGCCGCCTCCGGATGACGGCTGAAATAGCGGCCGGCTTCGGCGCAGCCCACCGCCTGCAAACATTGCGATCCCGTCGCAGAGGATTGTGTAACGATATGTAGCCGCTGGCTGGCCCAGTGGGATGGCATCTGCCGCCCGCCGCCGCTTGGATCGGCCTCCGCGCCAACCGCGGCCAACAGCATCTCTTCCGCCGTCATCCCCAGCGCCAGGCACAAGCCACGGTCGCGATAATACGGATAGAACCAGTCGTACCCGGATCGCAGCGCCATTCCGGCAGCCACAGACAGGGCCTCATGCCCCGCCCCAGAAATCTGGAAGAAGACCTTCTGCTGGCGTTTCAGCATGATCTCGCGATCGTCGATCCGGCGGGACTGGTACATCAGCCGGTACATCTGGACCATCTGTTCCGACGAAAGGCCGTGTGTATCAGCCGGCGTTTTGACGGCCGTGACGGTGCGAGTTGCTGCCATGTTGGACCCTCTTCAGCTCGGATTGCATCGGCGATCGCCGTGCCCTCGGAATTCGTATGGCGAACAGCTATTTTACGGCAACCGGGAATCCTGCGTCTTGTTTTGTTTCAAGCTGTTTCCGGCCGCCCCTGCCTGCGGACGGCTTCGATTGCCTTGCTGCGACTTCGAGGCCCGTGGTCTGCCACGGAGCGTTGAAAAAAATTCCGCATCGTAACTCCAGGGCCCCTGTAAGGGTCTTAGAATCATTTCGGGAGGTCTCCCGTCATGAAACGCATCCTGACAATCGCCGGCGCAGCCCTGGGCGTACTCATCCTCATCCTGGTCCTCATTCCGCTGTTCGTCAGCGCCAACACCTTCCGCCCGCAAATTGAAATCATGGCCTCGCTGTCCCTGGGGCGCAAAGTGCACATCGGCAACCTATCCTTCTCCATCTTTTCCGGCTCGCTCACCGCCGACAACCTCTCTGTCGCCGACGATCCCCGCTTCAGCCAGTCGCCCTTCCTCACCGCCTCCTCACTCAAGATCGGCGTCAAGATCTGGCCGCTCATCACGTCGAAGCAGCTTGAGATCACCGGCATCACAATTGACAAGCCGTTCGTGCGCCTCATCTCGAACTCGGCCAACCAGTGGAATTATTCCACGTTGGCCACGACCGGAAACTCCGCGCCCAGCCAGCCCAGGGCGCAACCGACCGGCAATCTCAGCGTTGCGAAGCTCAACGTCACCCATGGCCAGGTGACCATCGCGGGGGCGGACGCCAAGGCCCCCAGCGTCTACAACAATGTGCAATTGGAGACGACCAACTTCTCCCTCGCGTCCGCCTTCCCGATCACGCTTTCGCTGGACCTGCCCGGCGGCGGCACCCTGGACCTCACCGGAAGCGTCGGCCCTCTCAACTCCACCGACGCGACCCTGACTCCCCTCGAAGCCGACGTCAAGATTGACTCCTTCGACATTGCGAAGAGCGGCTTTGTGGATCCCGCCAGCGGCATCGGCGGCATCGCCGACCTGACCAACCACCTCAGCGCCGTCAATGCGAGGGCCCATCTGAAAGGCGTCGCCACCATCCGTAAACTCAAGCTGGCCGCCAACGGCGCGCCCTCCGGCGTTCCCATCGCAATGGACTTCGACCTCGACTACAGCCTTCCACAGACCTCCGGTGTTTTAAACAGCGGCCTGCTGCATGTGGGCCACGCTCAAGCCAACGTCAACGGCACCTTCGCCAGCCAAGCGGCCGTCACCTCGATCGACATGACCGCTACCGGCCAGGGCATGCCCATCGACGACCTGGTCGCCGCGCTCCCTGCCTTTGGCGTCATCCTGCCCTCGGGCTCGTCGCTCCACGGCGGAACCGCGAGCATGAACGTCCACGCGCAGGGTCCCAGTTCGGCCCTGGTTGCCGCCGGCAATATAGGGGCCTACAACACTCGCCTCGCCGGGTTTGACCTGGGCTCCAAGCTCTCCACCGTCGCCAAACTCACTGGCGGCCACGCCCCCACCGGCGACACGCAGATTCAGCAACTCACCAGCAACATCAACTACAGTCCGGCAGGAATCCAGGCCTCGAACATCGTCCTCGTGGTGACCGGCATCGGCCAGGTGACTGGCAGCGGCACCCTCAGCGCCAACAACGCGCTCAACTTTCATCTGGTGGCCCAGCTTAGTTCCGGCGGCGGCATATTGGGCGGCACGCTCGGCAGGACCGTGTCCATGGCCAAACTCCCCTTCGCCGTCGAGGGCACAGCCAGCCAGCCGAAGATCGTCCCCGACGTTGGAGCAGCCATGGGCGGAGTGGTCTCCGGCCTGCTCGGCAGCGGGGCCAAAGGCGCCGGCAGCGCCGCAGCGCCCGTGCAGCAGTTGGACAAGAAACTGGGCGGCTTCTTCAACAACAAGTACTGACATCGCGTCGCCGATTCGGGAGCATTTTCAGGTCAAGCGCGAACAATACCTTGGGGTGCCCCCAATTCGCAAATGCCGGGGTGCGCGACCGCTACAATGGGTCTGACTTACTTCTGGAGGTGCGATGAGAAATCTGTCGATCGTTGTGTTGCTGGCGATGTTCGCGATTCCGGCCCTGGCCCAGGGAGCGCCGCCGCAGGGCGCGGCGAATGCGCCGTACACCGTGGAGTACTACTACAAGACGCAATGGGGCCACCAACAGGAATTCCTCGACCTGTTTTTGAAGAACCATTACCCATTGCTGCGGAAGATCGCGACGACTGGCCGCATCGTGGGGCTGAAAATCGAGACGCCCGCCAATCACATGACGGAAGACGCTCGCTGGGACTACCGCGTCACCATCACCTATAAGAATTCCACCGTCGCCACCACGGCGGACCCAAAGGAAGAAGGATTCATCCGCCAACTCTATCCCGACCAGGAAACCTACAAGCGCGAGGAGCAGCGGCGGTTTGAAATTCTTTTGGCGCACTGGGATTTGCCGGTCACCAACATCACTCCCGCAAAGAAATAGGGCATTTCCAGGTCAAGTGTGAACAATACCTGGGGTGCTCCATCCTGGCCGCGTTCGTTTGCGGCCAGGATGGGAGAGCATAGCTCTTTCCCCCGAACGTGAATCCTCCAAGCGAAAATGCTATCGCGCTGCAATTTCGCCCGGCAGTGGAAATCGACGTGAACGAGGCGGGAAAAATTGTCGGAGTCTGAAGATTTTTTTCTCGTGAATTTGGTCTGGGCCAAGATAGTTGCCTTAGCAACTATCTTGCGCATTTTCGACCAGAATGGTTGCTAAGGCAACTAATTGCTTTGCTGCATTTGTAGTGCAATTTTCGGCTCAAAAACCGAGCCGAAACCTCTCGCAAATGTCATACTGGGAGCCGTTCGGCCGAGTGAAGCTTTCATAGAGAAGAAACTCCTCCGCGACAAAGCGGCTGAACTTCGGCTGCTGACGGATTTTCGCTTTCAATGTCTCCAACCCAATTGCATTTCTTCGGCCCTTACTCCGCGCCAGCGTAATGTGGGGACGGTAGGAGCGATCCTCTTGAGTGAAGCCGCACGGGATGGTGGTTTTCGTCACTCGTTGCTGGAGCGCCAATAATTCTGCCGTAGGAGCAACGGCGGCAAAGAAAATTCCCGCGCGATCGAAGAATCCCAGCTCGTCCAGCTCAATGGGAATGGGCGCAACATGCAGTTCGCGCAATCGAGCGACGACGCATTCATATTGCTTTTCGCTGGTGTTGCCCAGAAATTGCAAGGTGATGTGCCACGATTCTGGAGTGGACCAGCGGAGCCCATCGCCTTCCACTCGATGCCGCAGCGAGATCGCCGAGAGTTGATCGATCGCCGAAGCGGCGAGTGGAATTCCAACGAAGAGTCGCATACCGAGACAAGTGTAAGGCGCGCCAACCGCTCGTGTCGCACTTCCAGTCCGAAACACTCGTCCACGCGCCAAGGCTGCGCGCTGTCGCTTTGTAATCTTTTTGTCATCTCATTGTGGATTGCGCGTGCGAGCAGGACAATAATCGTAGAGCCATCTTCCACGATTCCACTGTGGCCGCCGCGCTTATCGCTCCGTGACGGTCCTCTCGGTCCATCGCGAATGAACGCTGAGCCCACCTGTACCCCGAAGGTGAACGATGAATACAGAATTGATCGAAGCACACGCCACACATCCCAAAGGGACGAAGGCGCGCATTCTTTTCTCCTCCGTTTTTGGCCCGTATGCGCAGGACGACGCATTCGGCAGCCGCCGCATCAATCCCATGGAACTGTATCACAACCAGGTCACGCGGATGCAGGGATCGTTTTCGCTGCGGATGTTCCATCGCTCCTGGGGCATCATGATGATCCAGCAGAATATTTCCGCGCCGTCCACGGTGCTCGATTTTCCGACCCGCGAAAAGTTTGCGGAAGAGTTGCGGGCCAATCATTACGACATCGTCGGCATTTCCTCCATCATCGTCAATATCGGCAAAGTTGCGGAGATGTGCCGCATGGTGCGGGCGATTTCACCGCATTCCGTGATCGTGGTCGGGGGACACGTGGCGGCGCTGCCTGACATTGCGGAAAGAGTCGATGCCGACCACATTGTGCGCGGCGACGGCATCGCCTGGATGCGCGCCTACCTGGGCGAGGATACCAAAGCTCCGATTCGCCATCCGCACATCGTTTCCGGCTTTGACGTACGCGCCATGGGCCTGAAAGCGTCGGAAACCGGGAGCGATACCGCGGCCACCATCATTCCGTCGGTAGGTTGTCCGCTGGGCTGCAACTTCTGTACGACCTCGGCCTTTTTCGGCGGCAAGGGCAAGTTTCTGAATTTCTACAATACCGGCAAAGAACTCTTCGACGTGATGTGCGAGATGGAACGGACGATGAAGGTCCGTTCCTTCTTTATGATGGACGAGAATTTTCTGCTGCATCGCCAGCGTGCCATGGAATTGCTGGACCTGATGAAGGCTGAAGGCAAGGCCTGGGCGATGTACGTCTTCTCGTCGGCGAATGCCATCCGCAAGTACAGCATGAAGGAGTTGGTGGAGCTGGGAGTTTCCTGGATATGGATGGGATTGGAATCGCCGCGCGCCGGCTACGCCAAACTCCAAGGTCAAGATACGCGTTCCCTGACCCGCGAACTGCGCCAGCACGGCATCAAGCTGCTGGGCTCCAGCATTATTGGATTGGAGCATCACACCCCGGACAACATCGCGGAAGAGATTGAACATGCTATTGCGCATGAAACGGATTTCCACCAGTTCATGCTGTATACGCCGGTACCGGGCACTCCGCTGCACAAAGAAATGACCGAGAAGAACCGGATGCTGGACGTGAACCTTGCCGATATTCACGGGCAAGACAAGTTCAATTTTCAGCATGCCGCCATTTCGCGCGAGGACTCCAACCGTTTTCTGAACCTGGCGTTTCTGCGCGACTTTCAGCGCAATGGGCCCAGCCTGTTCCGCATTTGCCGGACCACCATGGATGGCTGGAAGCGGTACAAGAACGATGCCGATCCGCGCATTCGCAAGCGCTTCCAATGGGAGGCCCGCACCATCCGAACAGCCTACAGCGGCCTGTTATGGGCCATGGAAAAACAACTGCATCGCAGCAACCGGGCGGTCAGCGACCAGATTCGAGCGTTGCGACTGGACATCGGTTCTGAATTCGGTATGATGACGCGCGCGATCAGCTGGGTGCTGGGGCCGGTAGCGTTATGGGCCAGCCGTCGCGAGGAGCGATGCCTGGCTAAAGGCAAGACCTACGAGCCGAAGACAATTGTTGAGCACCGCAACTGGAAACATGCCTGACGAGCGTCCGTAGACGAGTGTCGCCACAGATATCCGCTCTGCGATTGGGAAATCGATCGGGCCGGAGTTGATCGATCATTTTCGCTTGGAGTATTCACGGTCGGGGGGAAGCTATGCTCTCCCACCCTAGCTACGCTAGGATGGGGCACCCTTGACATTACGCTATCGGTGAGAGGGCGGATTTTCAATCTGAAGGATTGGCGAGGATTGCGTCATCGGACGGGACGGGCAAGTGAATCTCGGCGCGACAGCCGGGGCCGTCGGTGCGGTTCTCCAGGGTCAGCGTGCCTCCGTGGGCTTCGATGATCTGCAGCGCGAGGATCAGGCCGACGCCCATGCCTCCGGGCTTGGTGGTGTAGAGCGGAACAAAAAGATTGGCGGGGTTGGCGAGGCCGACGCCGTTGTCTTCCACAAGGATGACGATGCTGTCGGAGTGAAGCCTGCAAACCACGGCGACTCGCAGCGCGGATTTATCCTCGTGCGCCTGCATCGCCGCATCCACGGCATTGCGCACCAGGTTGATGAGGGCCTGCTCGAGCTGGGCGGCATCGGCATAGATGTCGATGTTCTGCGCGACTTCGAGAGCGACTTTCGCCCGCGTTTCCAGGTGACAGATGCGGTCCAGCAAAGGGGCGGCGGCGGACAAAGATTTGACTGGGGGCGGCAACTTGGCGAGCTGGCTGTATGCTTGCAGAAAACGGTTCAACGACTCGGCGCGCTCCTCAATAATAGCGAGCCCGTGCTCCATGTCGACCGGATTCACCTCCTGCCTGGGGGCCTCAACTCTGCTCATCACGTCGTTCGGGGACGCCGCGAAGTTGCGCATCATGCGGGAGCGAAGACTGCCGGCAATCGACTTGATGGGGGTCAGGGAGTTGTTGACTTCATGGGCCAGAACGCGGATGAGCCGCCGCCACGCCTGACGCTCCTGCTCGCGCAGCACGCCGCTGACATCGGAGAGCAGCAAGAGCGTGTGTGGCATTCCATCCTGATAGAACTTGCTGCGACGCACCATCCAGCGGCCTTCGCGTCCGTGCATGGTCAACGAGACAACACTGCTGTCTGGACAATGAAGTATCTCCGTCAGCCCCAAGGAGCTTGCGCTGCGATGCAGCATGGAGTCTGGCGGCAGGTGGAGCATTTTCCTGGCCGCCGGGTTGGTCAATTGCAGCTCTGCCGCCGCGTTGAAGGCGAATATGGGAAGGTCCATGCTCTCGACGACGCGCTCCAGTAGCGCAAACGTCTCCGATTCGCGGTGCCGGCGCAGGCGAAGATCGCCGGCGAGCTCATTGATCTGCGCGGCCAGATCGCCCAGGGCATCTCCCTGGCCGATCTCGCGAGCACGAAAGGAATACTCGTTTTCGCGCAACGCTGCGACGACATTCGAAAGCGTCTGCAATGGCCGAACGATATGGCGGAACACCGCCGAACCCAGCGATGCCAGCAGAAGGAGAAGGACAGCCAGAGCACTCAGCCAGACCACAATCGACGCATGCCATAGGACCAAGGCGACAGTGCCGAGGATGAGGGCGGGGAGAGCGAACAACACGAGAAGCGCAGCCAGGCGGACCTCAAAGCGAAGCCGCGGGATTCTGAATCCGATGGCGGGACGCGACCATGCAGACGCGGAGGAGCGTACACGTTTTGCCTCGCTAAATGCCATACTTTTCCATCCGCCGGTACAGCGCGCCGCGGCTCAAACCCAGGGCCTCGGCAGCCTGGCTTACATTGCGAGAGTGCCGCGCCAGGGCCTTGCGGATCAGAATATTCTCCACCGCTTCCAGGCTCATTTCGTCGATGGAGTTGGAGCTACGACCGGATTGAAGATTCAAATCCGTCGCCAGAATGCGGCTGCCGCGACT
>JAJYVR010000076.1 GCA_021791935.1 Acidobacteriota bacterium | reverse complement strand
GGCCGCACGGTTGAAATTGAAATGCATGCCAAGGGCGTCAACCAGACCATGATTGACATTGCCGTGGCTACCGGCATGCCCGTCAAACTCGGGGCCAAGTACTCCGCTGAGCACCAGAGCCTCGGTTACAACCAAGCCGACATTCGCGCCCTCGAGATTCCCAACCCGAACCGGCACATCGATTCTCGCCTCTTCAGTTTGAGCTCCGGGTCTCGCTCCTTCACGCGCTACGGCTACGCGGATTTCCTGAAGCAAGGCAGCAAAGCCAAGCTGATGTTCCGCCTTTGGCCAGGAACGCAGCGCCACTTGCTCTCAGCCGATCCGGAGATGGCCGCCGCCTACGGGCGGACCGCTCATTTCTGCGGCGCATACGGCATCGATCTCATGGAGCCGCTAACCTTCAAAGGCCGCGAAGGCTCTGGCCACCCCGGCAGCCGCTGCGCCTATGCCGAGGCCTCGCTGAATCCCGATGCCGACTGGAAGAAGTACGAGTATTACTACCGCGTCTGGGGCCGCAAACTCTACAATCCCGACTCCGACCGGGAAGTCACCCTCCGGTATCTCAAGGGCCTCTTCGGCCGCGGCGCCGTCAACATCGAAGCCGCCTGCGCCAACTCCGCCCGAATCCTTGCGCTCGTCACCTCTGCGCATCTGCCTTCGGCATCGAATCACGCCTTCTGGCCGGAACTCTATACCAACATGCCCATCGTGCTTGACAGCGAGCCTTCGCCCTACAACGACACGCCCGAGCCGAAATGTTTCGGAACCGTAAGTCCGCTTGACCCGCAGCTCTTTTCCACCATCGTCGAGCACACGCAGGACCTGCTTGCCGGAAGCCTCAACCCCAAGTATTCGCCGATTGAAGTGGCCCAGTGGATTGAAGACTTCACAGCCGCTTCCAGCGAAGCGCTCTCCAAGGCACGCGGCGCTTCTTCCACCACCACTTCACCGGAGTTTCGCCGCATCGAGGAAGACGTTCTTATTCAGAACGGCATGGGCGCGTTTTGGGCGGCCAAGCTGCGCAGTGGCGTGCTTTATGAAATCTTCCAGCAGACCGGTGACCCACAAGCCGGCCACCTCGCGCTCGGTCACTACAGAAAGGCACGGGAGGCGTGGGCGAGGATGGCCAAGCGCGCTAACTGTATCTATGTCTCCGATATCAGCTATGGCCGTGTGCCCTTACGGCGCGGTCACTGGGCCGATCGTCTCCCCGGCATCGATGCAGACGTTGCCGCAATGGAGCAGAAGCTCCAGTCGCCGCCATCATTGAATCTTGCGGGCGACACTCGCCGGGCAATCGCCGCAGCCACGGGCCGTCCTCATCGACCGTTCGTGCCATGCACGCACGCTCCGCCAGGAAGCTTCGCGCCCGGCCAGCCGCTCTCACTCTCACTGCGTGTCTCCAGCATAGCCGGCCCCAACTTTCTTACTGCGGTTCGTCTCTATTACCGTCACGTTGACCAGGCGGAGCGATGGACCTCAACCGAGATGCGGGGCGTTGCGGGCAGTTACAGCGCCGCCATTCCCAGCGGCTACACACAGTCGCCCTTCCCGTTGCAGTACTATTTCGAATTAAAGCACGCAAATCAATCGGCATGGCTCTATCCGCCATTCAACTCCACGCTCTCAAACCAGCCCTACTATGCGATAGCAAAAAGAAGCGCATGACCTGTACCAAAAGTGCTAAAAACCCGCCACGCGGCGAACTCCTTTGAGAGTCCAGAACGCATTCAGATCGCCGAGTCGACCCTCGCAGTTCAGGTGGCTAAGTCACCGCCAATTTATGTGCCGGGGCTTGTCGATATCAGCTTCAGGCGCTCGATTCGCTCGCTGGGCGACTGTAGCTCACGGCACTCCAGGGCCAGCGTCTCAAGATGCGGCTTCATTGAAGCCAGCTTCGACGATCGCAACCAAGCCCTGGGGACACCTCGCTTCCGCGGTGAATTCACCGCGGCCTCATGGAAGCTTTGAGACTGATGCAAGCCGTTTTCTTCCTGATGTTTAGATTGTTTTGGTTGCGGGGGCAGGATTTGAACCTGCGACCTTTGGGTTATGAGGCGTCAACTAATTGATACTTAAAGACGTCGCTAAGAGTAGCTGGCAGTCAAAAAGAGTGATTTGGAGCAACAGAGCACACTTATCGTGGGGTGAGGGTGGGGACGATTACTCAGTCTACCTGTTAAAAAGAGCCACTAGGTCACATGTTGCATGCGGAACAAACCACCGCCGAAATGTATCGTCTTGCCCAGCAGCACGGGGCCCGGAACGGCTACCTCGAACCGTAACAGCAAACTTGTGTCTTTCCTCTCTACCGCCAGCGGCACTGGCAACTGGCGACGCTCCACTTCTCGTAGCACGTCGGCGCGCAGGGAGTCGCGGCCATCGCGCTTGGCATGTCGCGTGGGTGTGTAAGGTGTAGCCGTCACCCACTCTTTGGAAGCGGCAAACAACGGGTCAGCTTCCGGGGTAATGTCCACCTGTTCCAGCGCCAGTTTGCCAGCACGTCCCGCGCGTAGTTCGCTCAAACCGGCCAGCGCGCGCGTCAGCATTTTCAGATATTCGCATTCATCCTTGGATGGCTTTCGATGTTCCATTAAGTGCGGGGCGATCACGAGCACGCGCTGGCGCGCCAAGTCGGGCACGAAAGCCAAGTGCGTGTGCCTGCCACGACGCACTGCGGAACCATCGACCTCGTGGCCACAGAAAAACATGGGAAGTGCGTCCCTATCCCGTAGACCCATAGTTCCCCGCACGCGAGCCATCACAGCGCGACGCAAGGCGCGCGCCAGTTGCAAAGGCTCGGCATCGGCAGCCAAGCCGTCCACGATGCTGAATGCCAGTACGCCTTCGACCTGTTGAACCGGCGCCATCAGGCCCAGACCGCTGTAACGCCCATTGCCTAGTATCAGTGGGCCGCTGACGGCTTCAGCAAATTCGATTTCTACATGCCAGAGTTCGCGCCCGGAAAAGCGCGTGCCGCTGGCAAAGACTTCGGCGCGTTCGCCCCTGGCAGAGAAGGGTTCGCGTTGCACACGGAGGCCGACAACTTTCTCACGCCGACCAGCATGGCGCAGCGCCTGTTGGACGGCATGGCAGGCACGCTGCTGTTCCTCGGCACGTTCTGTCCCACCTTTGGCTTCCTCGTGCAATTTTGCAGTGTCGATGCGCCGCCGCTTCGCATCTTCCGGCAAAGCGAGTGGCGTCACGCTGCGCCATAGGCGAGCAGCATGCTCGTCCGCCACGCCGTAATGCGCCAGCATGGAGTCATCCTCTGCCTTCACCAGTTCGACCGGTGAGGAGAGGATTTCACCGGCTTCTTCGTCGTGGACAGGCGCGGCGACTTTCAGGCCCGCAAAGCCCCAGGCCATATCGTCTGCGCGGATTGGGCAATTTGGCGGCACCTCCACCAGCACTCGGCGGATGCCGGGGGGGACATGGACATGGCCGATAGATGGTATCGGAATGATGCGGACGCGCAGCGCCTTGTCAGCCTCGGTGGCGTCGCGGCCAATCAAAACCCTGTTAATCGTGCCTTCGTCGAGAGGACTTCCCAACTTTAGCTCAGTAAATTTCTTAACCACATCGTTGCGCAGCTTCTGCACCAATGTTGCTGTGCTCTCTAGCGGCCAGGACGCAAAGGGCGCTCCGGGCACGGTACTGTAACGCAATTCAAACAGCAGGCGCGTTGCCGGGCTATTGTAGGCCACGGTCCTAAAGCGCGGCCTGGGGGCGTTCGCAAACTGGGCTTTGCCGTTGACGCGCGTGAATCGTTGGGCGTTCGCTTTGTGTCGGATTTCCAGGCTGGTGAGGGAACCCTCGCCAGGGCAATCCAGCGCCACGCCTTTGCCGGTCTGTGATGGCCGATAGATGACGCCGCGATAGTTGCTCAGTAGTTTTTCGATCCTTGCCTCATTGGTAGGCGTGCCCACAGCCCAAGCCATATCCACACCTCGGCCAAGCTGATAAAGGCCCTTGGCAATGCTGCAAATGCACCTATACTGGCTCGTATCGTCATCGAAACGCCAGATGTAGTGCAGAGGCACGGTGGCGTCGAACAGGCGTGGGCGGATGCGCTTGGTGGCGCTGCGGATTTCCGCGATGCGCCGAATGTCGCCACCTTTGGCGTCCAAGTCGTTGTTTGGCACGAACAGTTTGAAATCAGGCTGCCCATCAGTCTTCTGAGGCACAGCAATGACGGGCGCGTCCAGTTGCTCTAGCCACGCCAGCGCGGCGCGGCTTTTTTGTTCCAACGCATCGCCGGTCTTGGGCGCTGCCGCCACCAGCGCCTGGAGCAGACGCGCGGGCGACGGCGGCCAGTCACCCGCGCCGTGGTAGCGGCCATCATGGAAGCGAACGGAGATGAGAAGGGCCTTGCTCATGGCGTAGTTGTTTCTTCTTCCGCATCCTTCTTGGCAACGATTTTCTTGGCCGCCGCGAGATCGAACTTGTGTTCAAGCGGGATAGGTCTTTCTTCCCCCGCATTGTCCTTCTCTTTCGGCCACCTCGCCTTGAACGGTTCGGCAGCAGTCGTTGCCAGTTTCACGAGGTCGTCGCGGTCAGGAAAGCCGGTGATAGATATTGGTACGCCACGGCGCGGAACCATTTTCCATTCGTCCTTCTCATCAGCGTAACGAAGCAGACAGCCTTCGCGCAGGGACAGTTCAAGTTCAGAAGTCGCGGCGAGCAAGCCAAGGCTCAGTAGGTATTTGCGAATCTGCTCCGTTTCACCATCCGCACCACGCAATGCCCGTAGCGCAACGAGATTGATGGTGACATCGCGATAAATCGGGCCTTTGGCAAGCACGCCGCCGAGCGTGCGGCGCTCTGGGTTCGGAGAACCGTTGCGAAACACTGTCATCTGCTTGGCTGCGTCCTGACCGACCTTCCTGAATACAACAGGCGCATCCGCAAATCCCTTTTCAGACAGCTTGACTTTCTTGGCCTTCGCTTCCTTTTCAAGCTCTTCCTGCTGCGCCTCGTCCAGTGACTTCCATGCAGAATTGAATTGCGCGGCAGAGAACAGCGGCTCAACATCCCACGCCCGAATGATGGAGCGCACAAGCCGGGGACGCTTCTCGCCCGTTCCATCGCGCGAATCCCACACGCCGAACAAAAGCGAAGTTGGCGCAATAGCGCATAAGGGGGTGGCGTTGCCGTTGCGGTTGAGTTCTTGAAACGCATTGCTGATGTGTGGCAACAGCGTGGGCGTGGCCTTCACCACGGCATCGGCGCTGCGGTGCGCCAAGTCCAGAAGCGATTGCCGCCGCTCCAAATTGGCAATCCAAAGTTGTTTCAGTTCATCAATTTCTTTCTTTTCGAGTTCTTTTGCTATTTCTTCAGAAGAAGCCAGCCCTTTGACCAGCTTTTTCTTTGCATCCTTGTCATCGGGCACGGGGTTCAAAATAATTTCCACCTGCGGCACAAGCGCGGCCAGTGGGTTCAACTCCTCGTCCTTCTCGTTCTTGATGGACTTGAATATCGGTTCCATGCGATTGGCCTGTGAACCCACGCTGTCTATTGTTGCCACCTTGGTGCCGTCGGACAGCGTGTCGATGTTGTAGCCGATGTCCGCATAGGTCGGCGGAAAGATGACGCCGCCTTCGCCCTCCACGGGCAGCAGCTTCTGCTTCAAGTGCAAGGCAACGGGACCATTTGGGTCGGTGGCCCATTGGTCGAGTAATTCGTCGGTGGCGGTGATTTCAGCGGTGCTCATGTGTGTTCTCCTATTAGGCGAAACATTGTGATCGCGTTGATGGAGTGCATAGACTATTTCTCTTGGGCTGAAAAGCATTTTTTGTATTGCTTATCGTCGCCCAAATGCGAGTGGAAGTAGCGGTAATTTGAGTGTGGTGCAAACTTGTCGGGCTGTGTAAATGCAACCCTCGCCAGACTGGCAGGGAGTCTACCTTGCCAAACTGCATAACGAATTTCGTATGTCGATAAAAATTCTGGGCGTGCAAATTCAAGTCCTATGACCGATAGTGATTCGACTACAGGAGAAATCAGAAGAACTACACCTTGTTCGTCGAGAGACGAACCAACATTAATGGCATCCCAGGCCCCGCGAGAGTCGTACCCAAACCGCCCGCCCACTGGGCCAACCTGAAAAGGATCATCATCCGGCGGGCAGAGCTGGCGAACACCTTGAGTTCCGGGCTTGTTTTCATCCCCGGTTAAGACATTGATCATCAGCTGGACAGCGACTTGTTGTCCCGCGAATAGCTTAAGCGCCCTTCGACCATCGCCTTCAAGCCAACTCGAGATGCAAATCTCATGCGCATTGTTCCTGATAACAAATGGCAAATTGCTAGCCGAATAGCCTTTCTTGTTAGATTTCAATAACTCCGAAAGGGGTGATGGAAAGACCTCCGATGCAGTCGCATTAGGAGGCCACGGTCCGTCAGCTCCCAAAGGGCTGACGGGGTTCAAGGTTGCGGTTTCCAAAAAATCGAGTACTACTTTGACTGGTGCTTTATCGCCCGCCGTCAACAGATGAAAGTAAGATTGCGCTGCATCACTCCAATCAAACGCCGCCTCGGCGTCGCCGAGCAGCACATCAGCCAGTTCCATGAAGCCGAGGCATGCGAATACCTGGCCGGGGTTGAACAAGTCCACCGGGATTTTTGATTCGGCCATCAGTTCTTCTCCCTCTTGTCGTTGTCACGCGACGCCTGCACGTCGGCAGCGCGTAGCAACGCCTCCCACCACGCCAGGCCCCACGGACCCCAGCGCTTTTGCAAGCGGGCAAAGCGCAGAGCGACTTCACGGGTGCGTTCCTCCAGTATCGAAGGCGGGGCGTCTTCGGAGCCGTCGCTGGCGATCAAGGGCCGTGCGTAACCGTGATGTGCGGCGATGAGGTGAAGAGCAAGGTCTTGCAGTTCTTCCGAGAGCTTCTTGAACTCGACGTCATCTTTCGTATGCGGTAGCGAACCGAATTCGTGCCGGTAGCCGCTCAGTATAGCCTGATTGATGGGACCACGCGTTTTGGCCAAGTCGCCTGATATGCCACATTTCTTCTTGTCGCGTTCTGCGTTGAACGCACGCTGCCAGCGCTTGGCGCGCTTGCCTTCGTCGTGCAGCCGCGCGGCGATTGCGAGCATGGCGATGTAGTCCTCTGGAAGGCCGAGCCGCCTGCCGATGTTTTCTGCGCATTTCGCTGCCCAGCACTGGTGTTCGGTCAGCAGTTGTGGTCGCCCTTCCGCACGGTCGTTCTCGGTGTTGGAGGTGTTGCGCCATTTCTGGATAGAGAGCCAGCGCGTGATTTCGCCGTCGTCGTTGCGTTCCAGCACAAAGCGCAAGCTTTCAAGCCAGTCATCGTCGCGGCCCTCGGCCGGCTCCGTATCGCGTTCGTTGATGCGAAAGCGGATGACGGGCGTCTCTGCGTTTGCCTTCATCCAGGGTGCATCGCCATCGGCAGTTTCAGGCAACTGCACCTTGTCCTTGTCGGGACTCAACCAGCCATCTTTCTCGTCCCTTTTCAGCAAGCCATCTTTCAGGCCACCAAAGCTCGCGGAGATGACGAGGGTTCTGCCCGTCAGGTTTTCCTGTATGTCTTTATGGCGCTCTTTGTCACTTTTTGAATCACCCAGCATGTCCTTCACATACAGGGGGCGGGCGAACTTGCCATCCGCAGTCAGCAATATCCCACATACATAACCTTGTACTTGTGCATCGAATTTGCTGGCCCGTGCCTTCAACCACTCCATAACGCGGAATGTTTCCGTTTCCAACGTTTCGCTGGTATGAATGGGCGCAGCCTCGAAGAAATCCTCGATTTCTTTTTTCGTCACCTGCGGCTTTGTGCGCACCGGCAGGTACTTGCGCCAAACCACCGTGGTTTGCGGGTCGTCCTTCACCCAGCCTCGTAGCCAGGGTTCCACTTCAGGTCGCCCGGTATGTTCAGGCAGAGAGGTCATGCTCCAGGCATCCACCAGCGCGCGGTTTAGCGCCGGGCGCAGCGGCGCGGGAGAACTGGCGTCGGCGATGATTTGGCGCAGGATGCCGTCCTCGTTGGCGCGTTCCTTCAGTTGACGCAAGGATTCAGGGCTGACACTGATTGTGGCGTTACTGTCGTCGCGCAACTTTTCGAGTAGTTGCTTGACGCCTTGGTAGATGCGTATGCGCGTTTGCTCGTCGGCAGTTGGCGCTTTCTTCTCCTTCGGCTTGTTATAGGCGGCGATGGCTGCTGGGGGGATTGGAGGCTCGTCGGTAGTTGGCGCTTTCTTCTCCTCCTCCTTCGGCTTGGGTTCGCCTTCGTCAATGACAACTATGTTCGCTAGCCGCTTTCCGCCCCCGCACCGGTTCACTCGCCCGAAGCGTTGCACCATCCGTTCCCAGCCCACGAGATCACAGACCAGATGGTCAGCATCCAGGTCTATGCCCACTTCACCTGCCGAAGTGGCCACAAGGAGCGCGGGTGCGGTTTGCTGGTCAGTCCCTGCAAGGAATCCCAACTCTTTCAACCGCTGTTCCGCGGTGGTGCGTTCTCTCACCCGGCGCGCGCCGACGAAAAGCTCCGTCCTTCCTTTGGCGACGGTTTTGTCGGCATTTTTGTCCAGCGTAGTCTTGGTTCTTTCCGCCACATCGCGCGAATTGCAATAGACAATGACACGCACGGGCTTGAGGCTTGTATTGGCATTCTCGCCGTTGTTCCGTTCCTGCGTCTCTTGTGCCAAGATCCAGGCTTGTCCGGCGAGGGCCTTGGCGAGATCCTCGTCGCCTTTTTCTTGCAAGGTCAGGTGCTTTTCTGCGAAAAGGCGTTGCAGGATGATGGCATCATCGGGATTACGAAAATCCCTTTCTTCCAGCACAAACGGGCGTGCCGTTTGCCTGCGCCCGGTGGCTGATAGTGGCAATAGTTGAAATTTCGGAATCAGTGCCCCAGGTGCTTTCTCCTGCGAACCATATCGCCCAGCGTTTTCGGCGATCTCGGCCAGCAGCGCTTCAAAAGGTGGAACCAGATGTGCCTCGTCCAGCAGCACCAGCGTGTCTGCGCCAAGCAGCCCAGCATGGTAGGGCCGCATCTTGCGGCTGACTCCATAGCCCTCGAATAGCAGCCGCGAGCCGACCATATCTACCGTACCGACGATGATGGCTGGACGCGACGGGTCTTCCAGCCAGTCGCGGTTATCCACGAATTGACCCCGCAAGGTGGAGATGAGTAGAGCTTCGGTCTTGCCCAGCCCCAATGCGTCGCACAGTTCCCTGGCTTCGATTTTCCGAAGTTTTGTGCGTAGGTTTTCGGCGAACTGCGTCGCCTGGTCCACCACGGCGCGGCGGTCCACCACATAGACCAGACGACGCGGCAAGCTGACTTGGCCTGACTTCATCTGCTGCGCCAAAGCGACCAGCCAAATCGCCATGACCGCTGTCTTGCCCAGACCTGTGGGCACGCTGACCGCCGAAGGCAACGCACCGTTGGCAAAGTGTTCGTCATACAGACGCTGTTGCCACCTCATTGGCCGGAAGCCTGTCAGCATTTCAAATTGCTCGGCAAACACTATCACACCCCTCTGTGTTTCATACCCGTCATTCATGAGGATCGAATCTTTCCTTGTTTGTCAGAGGCTTGTCCAGGATTTTACTCCATTGCTTGGATTCGTTTGGATAATCTGATCCGTTCGCCGTGCGCTTTCAACCGCTGGTGGACTATCATGCCCGTTACCCGGCCCAATAGCCCCCAACCGCGTTTCCAATGCCAGACAAGCGTTACCAGCCATTTTGCCAAAGCTGGTCGGAGCACTCAGCAGATTGGGCCACATCTTCCCTGCCATGCGGCCTTGGCAATCAAAGGGAGCAGCAAGTCGAGTAGCGTTTAGCAAGAAAAACGAACGGAAATCCATAGTGTATGCCAAAGCGGGAACCGTAAAAGGATTGGAATACTGGGCAGCGTAGCACTCTCTGCAGAAGCGACGGAGGCGGCGTCTCTCAGGCGATCACATCTCACCCTGTTCCCGCATAGGGCGTATAAATGAAAGAAATCGTTTTAGCATGCTCTACGCAAGCTAAGCCCGTGAGGAAGCGCCATGCGGAGTTCTTATCTTGTCTGTTACGACATCTCGGATGACAAGCGTTTGAGGAAGGTCTTCAAGCTGATGCGCGGGTTTGGAGACCATCTTCAGTTTTCCGTGTTTGAGTGCCAATTCACGGCATCGGACCTGGTTCGTTGCCGGGAAGCCTTGCGCGCGATCATTCATCACGATGATGACCAGGTACTTTTCGTGAACCTCGGTCCCTCGGAGGGGCGAGGTGATCGCGTCATCACAGCTTTGGGAAAGCCCTATACGAGTTTAGATAGCCCTTGTATTGTTGTTTGACTTTGTAGCTACCGAAAGGAATTCTCTCGTGTCTGCTGAGGTCCAACGTGTCCAGCCCGTCCGTGTCGATGAAGAGTTCATTCATCATCTCAAACTGAAACTGCCCGACCTGCTTCCAGCGCGCATGCTGAATGAGTACGTCTATTGTCCACGGCTCTTTTTTTACGAGTGGGTGGAGGGCGTTTTTGAGAACAGCGCCGATACACTCGATGGGCAAGCCAAGCATACGCGGGTAGATTCAGGCCCAACTGCGATGCCCACCGCCGTGGATATGGACGGCGAGAGGATACATTCACGGTCAGTCACTTTGTCGAGCGAACGCGTTGGCTTGACGGCAAAACTCGACCTGATCGAAAGCGATGCGAATGGTGCAGACGGCAAGTCCGTCCGGCCCGTGGATTACAAACGAGGTAAGCCGCGCGAGGTCGATGGTGTGCTCAGCCCGTGGCCGTCGGATCGCGTTCAAATTGCGGCGCAGGCTCTTGTACTGCGTGACAACGGCTATTCCTGCGGTGAAGGTATCCTCTACTACGCCAGCACGAAACAACGTGTGCGGATCATCATCGATGATGCCCTGATTGCCGAGGCGGAAGAACTCATCGTGCGGGCCCGCGAGGCGGCAGTCAGCGACCAGATTCCTGAACCGCTTGTGGACAGCCCTAAATGCCCGCGCTGCTCTCTGGTGGGAATATGTCTACCGGATGAAACAAATGCGCTCCGTGCGCGGGCGCTTCGATTTGAAGAGCGCCGCCCAGTGCAGATTTCCCTGTTCGACAACGAAGAGGAACAATCCATTACGGAAGTTCGGCAACTCGCGCCGGCGCGCGACGACCTACGACCTCTCTATTTGAACTCTCAGGGTTTTCGTGTAGGCAAGTCCGGTGAGGTCATCCAGGTCAAGGATGGCGACACGTTGAAGCAGGAAATCCGACTCGGTGAGGTGTCGCAGATCAATTTGTTCGGCAATATTCAGCTTTCGACCCAGGCGGTGCAGTCTTTCTGCTCTGCGGAAGTGCCGGTGTGCTACTTCTCGCAAGGAGGTTGGTTCTATGGCATCACAAATGGATTGAACGCACGCAACGTCTTTCTCCGCCATCGGCAGTTTGTTTCCGCCGGGCACGAATCGACGGCTCTCCGCCTGGCGCGCAAACTGGTTGTGGGCAAGATACGCAATCAGCGCACACTACTACAACGGAACCATATCGAACCGCCGCAAACAGCTTTGCGCCAACTAAAAGTATTAGCTGAAAAGGCCGAGACGGTTACAGAACTTGATAGCCTGCTTGGAATTGAAGGCTCTGCCGCGCGGGTCTATTTCAGCGAATTCGCGGGGATGCTGAAATCGGGAGACAATAACGAAGATGCACATCGAGGTGGAGCAACAGAGTTTTGCTTCGACTTCACGGAGCGGAATCGTCGTCCGCCGCGCGATCCTGTGAACGCCTTACTTTCGCTTGCATACAGCATCCTTGTCAAAGACCTGACCATCACCTGCTATTCGATGGGTTTTGACCCTTATTGGGGTTTTTACCATCAGCCCCGTTTCGGGCGGCCAGCTTTGGCTCTCGATCTGATGGAGCCGTTCCGGCCACTGATCGCGGATTCAGTTGTGCTCACAGCCATCAACACCGGCATGGTAACAACAGCGGACCTTATCCGTTCCGGGCCGTCCGTGGCACTGAAACCAAGTGGACGGAAGGGCTTCTTTCGCGCTTACGAACTGCGGATGGATACGCTTGTGACTCATCCCATGTTCGACTATCGTGTGAGCTATCGCAGGCTGCTGGAGATTCAGGCGCGACTGTTGGCCCGATTTTTGAACGGCGAAATCGACGATTATCCGGTCTTTGTCACCCGCTAAGGCTGCTCAGCGAGTGGTCAGGTGGTACACAAAACCCCGCACCTGCTCGCGGACTGTAACCTGAACAGGAAGAAGGAGTTGAGGAGTTCATCTATGCACTGCTATGCTTTAGATAGTCAGTTAGCTGATAGGCTCTCGCAGATTGCCGTGGAAGTTCCTGAAACCAGAAGGCTTCTACGGCGGCGGTTTCCGCGGTGGATTCACCGCGGCCTCATTGAAGCCCTATGATGGAGTTTGCTTAATCTCCGAGCGGCCAAGTTTCCGCGGTGGATTCACCGCGGCCTCATTGAAGCGGCAGTTTGAGCCAGGGTATCGACGTTAATACCGACGTTTCCGCGGTGGATTCACCGCGGCCTCATTGAAGCAAATCGGCGACGGCTGATCCAGTCTGCCAGACAGAGGTTTCCGCGGTGGATTCACCGCGGCCTCATTGAAGCCAACCATCTGACTGTTAACCGCGAGGTTGGGAACCGGTTTCCGCGGTGGATTCACCGCGGCCTCATTGAAGCCCATTGTCCTTGTTTACCTCCCCGCCCCTCCGTGCGTTTCCGCGGTGGATTCACCGCGGCCTCATTGAAGCAAGTCATCTCCGATGCCGGAGGACATTGGTCGTCTGTTTCCGCGGTGGATTCACCGCGGCCTCATTGAAGCGTTATCAGGGAAGCGCTGATTGAAGCCGCTGATCGGGTTTCCGCGGTGGATTCACCGCGGCCTCATTGAAGCGCATCGCAAGCTGCTCATAAAAGTCCAGCAGGCGTCAGTTTCCGCGGTGGATTCACCGCGGCCTCATTGAAGCTGCTTGGTAAAACGAAGTACCGTCAGGTGCTCAAGTCGTTTCCGCGGTGGATTCACCGCGGCCTCATTGAAGCGCAGAGTAGTTGTCCAAGACAACAACATCACTTCCTAGTTTCCGCGGTGGATTCACCGCGGCCTCATTGAAGCATCGTAGTCAAGGAAGATTGGGGCGGAGTATCAGCGTTTCCGCGGTGGATTCACCGCGGCCTCATTGAAGCGACCTTTGGCTGCAGCAGACTTTGAACGAGGCCCTGCGTTTCCGCGGTGGATTCACCGCGGCCTCATTGAAGCGTAGAAGTAGCGCACGGCAGGCCCACGCTGGGCTTCGTTTCCGCGGTGGATTCACCGCGGCCTCATTGAAGCGCTGAGCTGAGGAGCCGGACGGAATGGGAGGGTTGAGTTTCCGCGGTGGATTCACCGCGGCCTCATTGAAGCGATTACAAATTCCAGTGTCGCGGCTTGGAGTATGCGTTTCCGCGGTGGATTCACCGCGGCCTCATTGAAGCTCAAACGCTCCGCCCATCCCTTGCGCCATAGCTTCCTGGTTTCCGCGGTGGATTCACCGCGGCCTCATTGAAGCCAAATCGCATCCAACCGCTATCAGCCGGTCCAAAACGCGTTTCCGCGGTGGATTCACCGCGGCCTCATTGAAGCGAGACCCCCGACGGGCAGACGCCAGTAATCCCGCAGCGTTTCCGCGGTGGATTCACCGCGGCCTCATTGAAGCAGAACGCCCATTGCGCCATCGTGAGCCCGCTTCCGCCCGTTTCCGCGGTGGATTCACCGCGGCCTCATTGAAGCGACCACAATGTGCTGCTGCCCGTGCCAGTAGCCGCCGTTTCCGCGGTGGATTCACCGCGGCCTCATTGAAGCGACCACAATGTGCTGCTGCCCGTGCCAGTAGCCGCCGTTTCCGCGGTGGATT
>JAJYVR010000075.1 GCA_021791935.1 Acidobacteriota bacterium | reverse complement strand
GTGCCTCTGATGATTCCGTGAGCCCGCCTGTTGAATGTGGGTGCCCCGAGTTTCGCGCAGGGCCGCGTGCAGCAGGTGGGTCGCAGTGTGGTTACGCTTGGTGGCATTACGGAACTCCCTATCCACTTTTGTCTCTAGCCTATCTCCCACTTGAATCGGATGTTTCGCGATGATTTTATGCGCGAATATCCCTTGCACCGGCTTGGTGCAGCCGAGGACTTCCGCGACGGCCAACTTGCCGCGTTCCGCGTAAAGCCAGCCATGGTCACCCACCTGGCCGCCGGAGTCGGCGTAGAAGCTGGTGCGATCAAGCACCACTTCGGCGCTCTCGCCTGCTTTCACTTCCTGCGCGCCGACACCGTCTTTTACCAGCGCCAGCACCTCACAATCTTTTGATGCCAGTTTGCGGTAGCCCTCGAAGACGGTCTTCGGCAGTTCGCGATAGACCGGGCTGGCGGTGGCTTTCGAGCCGCCTTTCCAGGAGGCGCGTGCGCGGGCCTGTTCCTCGGCGCGAGCTTTTTCAAAGCCTTCCATATCAAAGGCGATGCCAGCGTCTCGCGCCGCATCCACCATGAAGTCAAGCGGCAGACCGTAGGTTTCATAGAGGTGGAAAGCTTTCTCCCCGACGAAAACGAGCTGATGTCCCCTTGAGCGTCCGAGATTCCTATTTACAGAAAAACGCGGTTGGGCCAGTCCTGCAGTAAAGAAACGAACTGCCTTAGATGGAGTGTTGGAATCTAATTCCGCCAAGAGAGAATGAAATTGTAAATCTTGCCCTGTCTCTCGCGCATAAGCCTCAAACTCTGACGGATCAATGTGTACAAAGGGCTTGATTATATTTGCAACTTCCATATCAAATCGCAGTGACCCACCTTCCAACACTCTCGCAAACTGTTCCTCTTCTGCTTTGACGACCTTAGCTACGCGATCCGCACTGTCCAGCAATTCTGGATACGCATCTTGCATCTCATCGCGGACGGCGTAGACCATCTGATACATGAAGGGCTTCTCTTGTCCAAGCAGGTGCCCATGCCGGATGCCGCGGCGAAGAATTTTGCGGAGGACGTAGCCACGACCTTCATTTGCTGGCAATACACCATCCGAAATCAAAAATGTCGCTGCCCGCGCATGATCAGCAATGATTCGCAAAGAAGGTATCTTGAGTAGATCGCGATGCCACATTTCATCTTCAGATAGACCGCCAATGGATTGATCCGGCTGGGCTCCACTTGATCGAACTCGCAGCAATGGCCGTTCCATGCCAACCAGTTCAGCCGCTCGCTCAATCAGCGGCACAAACAAATCGGTATCAAAATTCGAGAGCTTGTCTTGCAGAATGGCAGCGATGCGTTCGAGACCCGCGCCGGTATCGACGCAGGGTTTTGGCAGCGGCGTGAGAACTCCGTCGGCGCTGCGGTCGAACTGCATGAAGACGAGGTTCCAGATTTCGACGTAGCGGGCATCGTCTTCGCCGAAGGGCAGGTCCCTGTCGGGCGTCTCCGAGGCGGCCTGGCCCATGTCGTAATAGATTTCGCTGCATGGACCGCAGGGTCCGGTGTCGCCCATCTGCCAGAAGTTGTCCTTCATGCCCATCTCAAAGATGCGTTCTTTCTCGACACCCACGTCGAGCCAGAACTGATACGCTTCATCGTCGCGGGCAACGCTTTTTTCGCCTTTGAAGATGGTGACATACAGCTTGTCCTTCGGCAGGCCGAACCACTCTGGCGAGGTGACCAGCTCCCAGGCATAGGCGATGGCATCCTTCTTGAAGTAGTCGCCAAAGCTGAAGTTGCCGAGCATCTCAAAAAAGGTGTGATGGCGACGGGTGAAGCCGACATTTTCCAGATCGTTATGCTTGCCGCCGGCGCGGACGCATTTTTGCGCGGTAGTGGCGCGGGAGTAGGGCCGCTTTTCCAGGCCGAGAAAAACGTCTTTGAACTGGTTCATGCCGGCGTTGGTAAACAGCAGGGTGGGGTCGTTGTGCGGCACCAGGGACGAGGAGTGGACGCGGGTGTGTCCTTTGCCTTCAAAGAACTGGAGGAACATCTCGCGAATGGCAGCGCCGGACTTGAATCTGGGCGAACTTTGCATACCCTTTGAGTTTAGCAATGTGGGCCGGCGCGGTATCCCACCTAGATTTCAATCTCAGACGTCAGAAGCTTTTCCCGGCAAGGAATCCGTCTTGGATCCTTGCTGGCCAGTTGAAAGGCGACGGCTGGGAATCGCCATCGAAGTCGCGCTCCCATAGAATAAAATGAACGAACTTGATGCGTCGTCTTTTCCCACGTAGCATTCGATGGCAACTGATCTGGGGCACGGCATTGTTGCAATGCCTGCTGGTGGTGGCCGTGTTTGGATACGTCTACCACCAGGAGCGAGAGAGCCTTCGCCGTCGCACGGCGGAGCGCCTCCGATACCAAGTGAATGTGCTTGCCAACACAGCGGCGTCGGAATTGGAGGAACACCACCCGACACAACTGCAACTGATTCTGGACGGAATGGCGGATACTCCTTCCATCCGCGCGGTCCGCATCACAGACCTTTCCGGCGACACCCTGGCATACAGCGACCAGACGGGAAAGGCAGGCTATCCGCCGCTGTCCACGGCCGAACGCCGGCAGTTGCGCCCGCTTTCGACCTCCAACATCTTCGACGATGGGGACCAGGGAATGATGGCGGCTGAGGAAATCGACGTGGATAATGTCCCCGTCGCCATGGCATGGGTGTATCCCGACACCGCGGAAGATCAAATCGATTTGTCGAGCATTCTGCGGTCCGCCCTGATCTTCGCCCTGCTGGCGATTGCCGCCAACGCGCTGTTTTCTCTGTTGCTGGCGCGCTCCGTGACCCGTCCGCTGCGGGGGCTGCTGCGGGGCACCAAACTGCTGATTCGCGACCCGGAACGCAGCGACGTATTTCCCTTGAAGACGCGTTCGCGGAACGAAGCCGGCGAACTGAGTCGTTCTTTCAACACCATGGTGGCGGCGCTGAAGGAACAGCGTGCGGGATTGAACGAGACGCTGGCACTGCTCGATTCCATGCTGGCCAACGCGCCCATCGGCTTTGCTTTTTTCGACCGCAAAATGCGCTATGTGCGCATAAACCAGTTTCTGGCGGAGATGGACCATCTTTCCATCAGCTATCATCTGGGCCGCACCGTGCGGGAAATCTTCCCCAGCGCCGTGGGCGTGGAACTGACGGCCGCCATTGAGCGCGTATTCACGACCGGAGAGCCAGTGCGCGATCTGGAGATCCATGGCGAATTGCCAGGCATACCGGCCAGCCCGCGCATCTGGCTGACCAGTCTGTATCCAGTGCGCACGGGGGGCGAACAGCCCGGAGACCAGCGCGGGAACGCACTCCAGGGAGTGGGCGACACAGAATTCGGTCCCCCGCCGCGCTGGGTGGGAGCGGTGATCGTCGACGCGACAGAGAGGAAGCTGTCGGAAGAATTGCTGCGGAGAACGGAGAAGCTGGCGGCGACGGGACAACTGGCGGCATCGATTGCGCACGAGATCAATAACCCACTGGAAGCGGTGACGAACCTTCTCTACCTGCTGCACCAGCAGCCGCTCGATGAGGAATCGCGGCATTACACGAACATGGCGCAGCAGGAAATCTCCCGCGTGTCACAGATCACGCAGCAGACCCTGCGTTTTTACCGGCAGTCTTCCAAACCGACGCTCATCAATCCCGCCGACGTGCTGGATGCTGTGCTGGACTTGCACCATGGAAGGTCGAACGCCGCCAAGGTCCAGACCTTTCGACGTTACCGCGATGCGGTAGAACTGTTCGCGTTCAGCGGGGAGATGCGCCAACTGTTCGCGAATCTGATCGGGAACGCCCTGGACGCGATGCCAAACGGCGGCCGCCTATATTTGTCGGTCCGCGCATCCCATGCCTGGTATCAACCGGAAGTGCAAGGGGTGCGGATCACGATTGCCGACACCGGCTCGGGGATGACGGAGGCGGTTCGCCAACGAATTTTTGAACCCTTCTTCACCACCAAGGAAATGACGGGCACGGGACTGGGGCTATGGATCAGCTCGGAAATCATCGCAAAACATCGAGGCACGGTCCGCGTTCGAAGCCGGCCCGCGGCAGGGGCCGCAGAAAAATCTGAAGGCAACGGAAGTGCGGATTTCGCGGCTGAATCCGAACGCACGAATTTTTATGGGGTGAAAACCGGCAGCGGGACCGTCTTCATGCTGTTTTTTCCGTTTTGTGGCCTGGCCGACCAAGTCGCAGCCGAAGTCGAGGGCCAAGCCATGGAAGGTGTATCCCCAAGCCAGATCCTTTGAGTCGAAGCGAGTACCATGGACCGGTGACCTTGAACCGCAGTTGGATTTGAGCATGGGTTCGTCTGTGGACCAAGAAAACGCAGGCCCCACCACTGCGGTTGCGGCGGCAACCTCCGGGATGACAATCTTTCTTTAAGTTGTACAACAAATGAATTGCTCGGTACGCAAAATTTTTCCAATTTGGCGTCACACCGAGAACCCGGCCAATTTCCGCCGCATCGCCACATGTGGGCCTCGGTCTGGCAACATCGCGATACAAAAGTCGTCGAGTGGACGCGAAGGGAGCGCCGGGTGGTGCATAATGCTTGCAAGGCCCCGCAGGCTGCGGCCTCAATTTAGGAAACGCCGTGAATCTCCCCAACTCCATCACGATGAGCCGCATCTTTTGCGTTCCGCTGCTGATTTGGCTGCTTTCGCGGACGTTTCCATTCCACGCGTTTTACGGCGAGGCGGAGGTCCTTGCGTCCACCCTCTTCATCCTGGCTTCCATTACCGATGGAGTGGATGGTTATCTGGCCAGAAAACGCGGACAGATCACAACCATGGGAATGCTGCTGGACCCTCTGGCGGACAAGCTGCTGGTGACGGCGGCGTTCATCGCCCTGGTGGAGATGAACCCGCGGATCGTTCCAGCCTGGATTGCGGTGCTGGTGATCGGGCGGGAGTTTTTGGTGAGCGGGCTGCGCTCCATCGCAACATCCGAAGGCTTCACCATTCAGGCCAGCGACCTGGGCAAACTCAAAATGGTGACGCAAATTGTCGCGGTGGTGGCGGCCATCCTGGACCATCGGTGGACGGTGTGGCATTTTGGCTGGTTTATCCTGCCGGTACACGCGATTGCGATCGTCGCCGTCTACTTTATGGCGATGGTCTCCATCGTTTCCGCCACCGATTATTTTGTGGCGTTCTGGCGCAAGATTGAGCGCGCATCCGTGACCCGACGGCGGGAGACTTTCATTATGAGCAGGAAAAAAGACGTTTCCACTGTCGACCGTCTTTCCTGATTCCATTTTTCATTCCATTGCGTCCATAGGGTGTGGGCTGCCATTGTGGCTGTTGTCTCCTTACCACCAGCGAAGCCCCAAAAAACCCTCGTCGGCTGTGGGGCCACGAGGGTTTTTTGCGCCTCTGGAAGAAAGACCGCGCTTATGCGTGCACTGCCGCCTGGGTTGCGATGCGATGGGTCCGGTGGATGAAGTGATACGGCGGCCACGGACCGGACAGCATGATCTGGCAATCGCGCATGGTCTGGCTGGCGCAAGAATACTTGTTCTGATAGCGAACAACGCTCTCGTGCTCGATGAGGTGGGCAATGTCGAGCAGCATCTTTCCTCTATCTGTGCGGCGGCAGGAAATGTCTTCCTCCAACGGAGAAAACATGCGATGGACCTGGATAAAGACGGCTTTGGCCTTGGTCTGCCGCTCCCGCTGCACCGCCGCCGTCTCCCGCAGCCGGGAAAGATATTCCTTCCCCACGCAAGGAGACGACTGATATTTCGGCGAATCGGGACCGTCGTCCTCAAACACCACTTTCAAGTGCATCTCCGCTTTGCCGCGGAGGCGTTCCACGTTGGCGGTGAACTGGCGCTGATTGCTGCGGACCGAACGGCGCAAGGCGTCGTCGTCGGGAAATACCGTTCCAAAGCGGAAGGGCAGGACGGTCGAATGCTCGAAACAGTTGGCGATCACACGAGCATGATCGACGGCCGATTTTTGTTCTAAATTGTCTTCTGGATAGTGTTCGCTGACGATGACTGCGAAATCGCTGGCGGGGTAAAGGAAGATTTGATTTCCGAGGACGCCGACTTGGGTATCGAAGGGAACCGGTTTGCGATGATGGGCCAGTTCAGGAAATGCTTGTTTCTCTGCAATGCAATACGCATACCATGCCATGCTAAGTCACTCCATCACGCTGGAACGCGTCGACTAGAAACGTCCAGGCTGAAAGTTTATTTTTGATTGGACTACATCGAACCAGGTCTCCGAGAAAACGCGGCGTACTGGCGCGCTAAGAGCAAGGCCATAGCGAACCCTGGATCATCCTATTCCTAAGTGTGAAAACCGGCAACTGGCGAGGCGGGAAAGAGAAGCACTTTTTTTGAATTGCCTTTTGGGGCGAAAACTCATGCGATTGCGCCAACAAATGGAATGGCCTGGGACGAGCAAATTCGCCAACGACTCGCGGCGATCGCGGATGGATGATATTGATATGCCAGCGAGAGGCGGAGGGTTTTGCGGGCTTGCAACATGCCAAGAGTTCCAGTCGGGCGCGGTCACTCAGATGGCCAAGCTCTTGCGCAACAGCAATGGGCGATCGGCGAAGGCAATCGACTTTAGTGTCCGTGGATGGCCTGCACCAGCTTCAGAACGAACATCAACGTCAGCAGAAACAGCGCTGCGACAGCGGAGTTGCGCACCCAGCCGGCCATGGCGCGCACCTGATCGGCCAGGTCCAGTTGATCTTCGGAGAGGTTGGTCAAGGAGTGGTTGAGTTCCGACGCGTGTTCTTCAAGCTTTTCCAGCCGGCGCTGCTGTTCCTCGATCGCAGGGGTCACATCCACTTGCGCCGCCTGAATGGCGGCGAGGTGCTGCTTCAGTTCGCTGCGCAGGTCGTTTCTGAGATCGGCGTTGAGCGTCATGAGACCGGGAGGCACAGCAGCCTGACGCTTCGGGGCCACCATCCGGTCCACCAATGGAATCATCCAGGCAAGGTAAGGAAGCATGTCGCCACAAATTTTCAAGACACGACGCAACATAGGATTTTTATCCACCGGTACGCGGGGACCGACGAGTTCGGTCCGCTGTCCGGTGTCTCCTCTCTTCATCGGCACTTTAAACATCTTGTTTCCCCGTTTCGGTGCGGGCGCGCAGAGCATGGGTCACTACGCGCCACATGTCTTCTCTCGGGGCGGGCTTACCAGTCCAAAGCTGGAATTGCTCTGCCCCCTGCTGAACGAACATCTCCGCACCTGTAATGACTGCCAGCCCTTTGCCGCGGGCCATGCGCAATAACGGAGTGTCCATCGGGCTGTACACCATGTCGAAAACCAGCTTGGCGTTCAGCTCTTTTTCTTCCAGGATGGTCTGGTGTTTGCTGCCGACCATCCCGACCGACGTTGCATTCAAAATGACATCGAAACTTGTCTTGGCGACCTGATCGCGCCGAATCGTCTTGGCCTCCGCATCCCGCGCCAGCTTTTGCGCCGTCTGTGGCGTTCGGTTCAGAATGAAGACGTCTGCGCCTCGTTGTTTCAGTGTGAAGGCCGCTGCCCGCGCCGCTCCTCCGGCCCCCAGCAGCAGAATTTTCGCCTTGCGTAAATCCATCCGCTGTTCCAAGGGTCGAATCACCCCTGCGACATCGGTGTTGTAACCGATCAACTTGCCATCCTGCGAACGGACAATGGTATTGCAAGCCCCGATCTTCTGGGAAAGTGCGTCTGTTCTGTCTAGGTGTTTCATTATCTCTCGCTTGAACGGCATCGTAACGCTAACTCCTTGTACGGGAACCTCGCGAATTAATAGCAGCAAATCCGCAAGACTGTCGGTTTGGAGCGCTAAATAGACAGCGTTGACGGTCTCCCGGTGAAAGGCCGTGTTCATCATGACAGGAGATAAAGAGTGGAGAACTGGATTGCCGGCGACACCGTAGACCTTGGTTCCCGCGTCCACCTGGTCGGCGCGATAGGCCTCAGTAAGGGTTCGGGCGGCGATTTGTCCGGGAGCGGTTTCCTCACCCGTGGTTACCGAGGCGAAGGTAAACCGGCTGCCGGCGCGCAGACCCAGCACGCGGCTGATGACGCCGAGATCGCCCATGCAAATGCCGATAACATTGCCTTCATCGCGCTTGGACTCCAGGAACCGCATCATGGTGACGTTGTCGGCAAGCGAACGCGCCGTGGTCACAATCTTGACGAAGTCCGGCTGTAGCGGTTTGATCCGCGCGTAAATCTTTTCCAGGCCCCTGGTCGCCTTGAAGTCGTGATAGGAGACCAGCAGGGCCGCCCCAGGCGCGCGCAACTTCTTCCAGTCGGACGGCTTCATCGACTCGGCCGTCTGCAATTCCACATCCAGCAGATCGAAACCGGCGGAGGCGGCTTTCGACAGCACTTCCAGTTCGCCGGCAATGGAGCCTGCGAACTTTCCGCCGTTCACCTTACGGCGGCAGGTGGCAATGGCCGTTATTTCGCGGCGGAGTTCCAGGAAATTCTTCAATTTCGGCAGCGCAGCCAGCGGCTTGGGCAGGTAGTCCAGGCGAAACTCGATCAAGGTGTTTTCTCGAACAGCCTCTTCGGCCTTCTCCAGCATTTCCTGGGGTGTACTGCCAATGATGGCAACACAAATGCGGCCAAGCCGCGAGCGAAGGTAGTGCAAGCTAACATTTTGAGCGGATTCTGTCATCGTCATTTTCCCGCACCTTCTTTCAGGCTTTCAGGTGCAACTGCGGCATAATATCAGGGTTGCGGTCCGATGCAACCTCTGGGCTGTGCTGTTCAGCACTTCAGTACCCGGTGAAAGGGCCATACGGCTGCTTGTAGCGTTCGCTTTCTCTCTGATTCTGCATGGTCTTGCCCGCCCCTTAAGATGCGATCGCTTGCTTTTCGATGCAGCCAATCCTCGAGTCGCGGCCTCGCCTGCGCAGAAGTTCTTTACTATGAAAAGTGGGCAGATGACTGGGGCCGCGTTGGCCCGTGCAATTGCCGACACGTTGACTGTAGAACGGAATTGCTCCTTATGCTAAATGATTTAACGCCTCTGGCCCCCAATCCGCCCCACGATAGTTTGCACGCCTGGGCCGGGGAGCTGACCCCGGAAAGCCTGAAAACCTGGGTTGACCGCCATTTGCAGGGCCATCAAACTGCCATCGATCAGCTTCTCACAGTTCAGGGGCCGCGTACCGCCGAAAATACGCTGGCTCCATACGATCATGCGGTTGCCGCGCTGGGGATTGCGGGCTCGGAGGCTGGGCTGCTGCACTCGGTTTGCCAGGAGAAGGCGGTCCGTACCCAGGCGGAAGCCATGGTGCAGGCGGTTTCAGAGGCGGCGGTGCAGTTATCGCTCAATCCGCAGGTATATCGCGCTCTTTCTTCCATCGATACGTCGCAGGCGGACGCCGCCACCCAGCACTATCTGGAGCGGACATTGCTGCAATACCGGCTGGCCGGCGTGGACAAAGACCAGGCTACGCGGGAACGGATTCAGCAGTTGCAGGAGCGCATCACGGAGCTTGGCCTGACCTTTGGACGCAATGTGCAGGAACAAGGCAACACTGTGGTGGTGGAGGATGCGGCGGAGCTGGAGGGTCTGCCGGAAGATTTCCTGACTCGTCACGCGCCGAACAGCGAGGGCCGACGCACCCTGACGACGGATTATCCGGATTATCAGCCGGTGATGACCTTCGCGAAAAGCGACGCCCTGCGGCGGCGGATGTTTCTTGCCTACAACACGCGCGCGTATCCGGCGAACAAGCCGATCCTGATGGAGATTCTTTCCACCCGGCAGCAACTGGCCCACACGCTGGGATTCGATTCATGGGCGGACCTGGCGACCGCGGACCAGATGATGGGCTCGGCGGCGAAGGTGAAGGCATTTCTGGCGGAGTTGGATGCTGCGTCGAAAGCGGGCGCGGAGCGGGAATATTCGATGGTGCTGGAATTCGCGCGAAAGCGGCGGCCGGGACTGACCGCGATCGATGCTTCGAGCGCGATGTACTGGTATGAGCAATATCGACGGGCAGCATTCGATTTCGATTCGCAGTCGGTGCGACCGTACTTTCCGTATGAGCGGGTGCAGCAAGGCATTCTGGACACGGCGGCGAAATTGTTTCATGTGGAGTTTCGACCGGCGCCGCTGCAAGGACCGGATGCAGCAGCACGCTGGGACAGTTCGGTAACGGCGTGGGATGTGTACGATCGTCAGGCTGAAGCGAAGAATGGGAACGCGAAGCAGGCGCAGAAGATCGGACGGTTCTATCTGGACATGCATCCGCGAGAAGGCAAGGACAAATGGTTCTCCGCATTTCCGCTGGTGCCTGGAATTGCGGGCGCGCAGGTACCGGAAGCGGCGCTGATTTGTAATTTTCCCGGGGGCGATGCGGGCGGCGCAAATCCCGATCCCGGCTTGATGCAGTACTCCGACGTGGTGACTTTCTTCCATGAGTTTGGCCACCTGATGCACGCCATCCTGGGCGGACAGCAGCGTTGGGCGGGCGTGAGCGGCATCGCCACGGAAGGCGACTTTGTCGAAGTGCCGTCGCAGATGCTGGAGGAATTTTTTCGCAATGCGAAGTTGCTGGCGGGGTTCGCGCGACATTACGAGACGGGCGAGCCGATCCCCGCCGAACTGGTGGGGCGCATGAACCGGGCCAGCGCCTTTGGCCGCGGCAATGGAGTGCGCGGGCAGCTTTTCTACACGCGGTTCTCGCTCGACATGCATAACATCGACCCGGCCACGATCGATCTGGACACAATGATGCGCGCGGGCTATACAGCAGCGCTGCCGTATACGTGGGTCGAGGGCAACCGGCTGTATGCGAGCTTCACCCACCTGGTCGGATATTCCTCGAACTATTACACGTACTTGTTTGATAAGGTGATCGCGCTGGATTTCTTTCAGCAATTCGACGCGAACAATCTGGTGGAAGGGCCGGCGGCGCTGCGCTATCGCAAAGAAGTGCTGGAGCCGGGCGGCTCCCAGCCGGGAGAGACGCTGGTGCGGAATTTCCTCCACCGAACGCAAAGCCTGGATGGCTTTGAAACCTGGATGAACGAGGAGTTCGCCGACGAAAAGATCGCGAATTAGAGGGGATACCGGGAAAGTCCCAGGTCCGCTATGCGAGCCTGGGTACATGGCCATGTCGGCTCACCCTATGGATAATTCTTTTTCCGCGGGCCGATCCGGATGCATCTTAAGGTTTAGGGTGGAGACGAAAGAATGCGGCGCAATTCCCTTCCTGCCCAGTCGCACCGTGGAGGCGCAGTTTCTTGATCGATAGCCAGGAAGCACCGATAAAGAGCCCCGATACGCACAGCAATATCGATGAGGATACTAGCCCGTTGCTGGCGGCGATCATCGACTCGTCTGAAGACGCCATCATCAGCAGGGACCTGAACGGCATCATCACCAGTTGGAACAACGCGGCCCGTCGCATGTACGGGTACACGGCGGAGGAAATTGTCGGACAGTCGATTCTGCGCCTGGTTCCCGATGAACTGCGTTTCGAGGAGAACGAGATTCTGCGAAAGTTGAGGGCGGGAGAGCGGCTGGAGCATTTCGAGACGACGAGACTCAGCAAGTCCGGGCAACGAATTGAGGTCTCGCTGACGATTTCTCCCATCAAGGACAGTGCCGGCCGGGTGATTGGCATCTCAAAGATCGCACGGGACATCTCTGCCAGGAAGCAGATGGAGCGGTCGCTGGTCCAGTCGGAAAAGTTAGCGGCCGCGGGGCGCATGGCGGCCACTGTCGCCCACGAAATCAACAACCCGCTGGAAGCGGTGCTGAACCTGATGTTTCTGGCCCGCTCCAGTTGCCCCCCTGGAAGCGAAACCCATGGGTACCTGGAAACAGCGGAGGCGGAACTGGAGCGCGTCTCCCACATTGCGCGGCAGGCGCTCGGCTTCTATCGCGATACCGGCAGGCCGACCGAGATTGTGGTCGACGAACTGCTGAAGAATGTTCTTGCCGTCTATCGATCGAAGCTCAATTTCAGAAACATCGCCCTTCGGTGTCAATTTACAGCGCTTCACCCGCTGAAGGCCAGCCGTGGAGAGCTGTTGCAGGTGTTCTCAAACATCATCGCCAACTCCATCGACGCGTTGGAGCCGGGAGGGTCGCTTTACATCGAAACACGGGAAATGGCGGATGCTGGAACGGCGGGCATACAGATTCTGGTCCGGGATGAAGGCAGCGGAATTGAAGCGGAACACCTGGCACGGATCTTCGAACCGTTCTTCACCACCAAGGAGCGGCACGGCACGGGTATTGGATTGTGGGTGGCAAAACAACTGGTCGAAAAGCATAAGGGCCGGATCACGATCGCCAGCAGCACTGAAGCCGGACACAGCGGCACGGAGGTATCGATTTTCCTTCCATTTGTGAACTCATTGAGCAGCTCCGCAGCTGATTAGAGGTTCCTTGTCGCGGACGTTTTTCGCCTTCAAAATGTAACGCAGGCGCCGGCTTTGGCAGGCTGCGGGCGCGGCGGGCGGGCGCGCCGCAGCATGCCGGCTTGGCTTGCGCGCCCAACCTTTGGGATGCGAAGATCGATCGGTACGAACAAAAATCAGGGGCCCGCGAATATGCGCAAGTGTTGGACGGTTCTGGCTGTTCTTGCCTGTGCCCCTGTCGCGCTGCCGGCGCAAACGCCAGCCTGGCAGCCCGCTCCCGGCCATACGACCCTGCGCCTGTGGCCCAACGGAGCGCCGGGTGCTGTCCCAAATCCAACGCCGGAGACAAATACCACCACCGCGAAGGACCCGCTGATCGCCGGTAAACCGATCGTTCGTCTCGGCGACGTTTCCGACCCGACCCTCACGCTCTACACTCCGAAGGGCAAGAACACCGGTGCCGCGGTCGTCGTGTTCCCTGGAGGCGGATATCGCATTCTGGCCATCGACCTGGAAGGGACCGAAGTGTGCAGGTGGCTCAACTCGATCGGCATCGACTGCATTCTGCTGAAATACCGCGTGCCCGACTCCGGCCCGTATCCCAAATCCGACGTAGCGCTGCAGGACGCACAGCGCGCGCTCGGCATGGTGCGCCAACATGCGAGTGAGTGGCACATCGACCCAAACCGCGTGGGCGTCCTCGGATTTTCCGCGGGCGGGCACCTTGCCGCCGCCCTCAGCACGGACTTCGAGAATCGCCTCTACCCGGTGATCGATGCCGCGGACCAACTGAGTTGTCGGCCTGACTTTGCGATCATTATTTATCCCGGCTACCTGGCGCTGGCGGAGAAAAACTTTGAGCCTAACCCCGCGATTCAGGTGACTGCCCAGAACCCGCCGACATTTCTGGTGCAAGCCGAAGACGATCCGGTTCACGTTGAAAACTCGATTGTGTATTTTATGGCGCTGAAACATGCCGGCGTTCCTGCCGAGATGCACATCTATGCGCAGGGCGGCCATGGGTATGGGCTCCGCCGCACCGCGCTGCCAATCACCGGATGGCCACAGCTTGCGGAGACCTGGTTCCACACCATCCATGTCTTGCCGGGGACTGGTTCGGAACCGGCCTCCACCCACTGAGGCTGTGAGAAGGACGCGATTCTACGAGATAGAGCGAGCGGCGCGCGTGGGGTTGCAAGGAACAGCGAAGCGCTAATGCACAGACAGCGCTTCGCGTTCGTTCTGGATGGCCTGCAGCATGGTTTCGTCGTCGGAGAATTTGAAGGACGTCAAGTTGCGTGCTTGCGCCTGTTGTCCTTCGATCCGGCCCAGGATTTCGAGGTCCTGTTGGGTGACGGGAGTGGCCCCTTTGGCCTGCAATGCTGCGAGCAAGCTCTCGGCGGAAAGCGTGCCGGTATCCGGCTTGTCCTGCAGGTACTCCAGCACTTTTTTCGCGCCTTCTTCTCCATCGTGACGCGCGATGCCGACCAGACCTGTGCTGGCGCGCCGCG
>JAJYVR010000074.1 GCA_021791935.1 Acidobacteriota bacterium | reverse complement strand
GAGCACAACTCTTTTCCCGACCGTCAACACCCTGACCGAAAATGCCGGCTAATATTTCGGCACTTTCGGGTCCACTTTTTCAGACCAAGCCAGGATGCCGCCCGCAAGGTTGTGGATCTTCTTGAATCCGTTCTGCGACAAAAATTCCGCGGCCCTCTGGCTGCGTCCGCCCGCCTTGCAATGCACCACAATCTCGCGATTTGGATCGAGTTCGCCGACGCGCTGTGGCAGATCGTTCAGCGGAATCAAGCGCCCGCCCATCTCCGCAATGGCGAATTCATGGGGTTCGCGCACGTCCAGCACAAACAAGTCTTCTCCCGCATCCCTGCGCCGCTTCAGTTCCTCCACCTGCATCTGTGGAATGCCATTGACCGCCGTAGAGAGCGCGGCGGAATTGGAAGGCAGTCCGCAGAATTGTTCGTAGTCGATTAACTTGTTGATCCAAGCATGCGTTCCGCACACCGGGCATTCAGGATTCTTATGCAGTTTCAATTCGCGAAAACGCATGGCCAGCGCATCGACCAGCAACAGCCGGCCCACCAGCGGCCCACCCGTGCCCAGGATCAGCTTGATGACCTCCGTCGCCTGGATGGTCCCCAGCAGTCCGGGCAGAATCCCCAGCACGCCTCCCTCCGCGCAGGAAGGAACCATTCCCGGCGGCGGCGGCTCCGGATACAGGCAGCGATAGCAAGGGCCGTCTTCCGCGCCAAACACGCTGGCCTGTCCTTCAAAACGGAAAATGGAGGCGTAGACGTTCGGCTTTCCAGAGAGAATGCTGGCATCGTTCACCAGGTAGCGCGTCGGAAAATTGTCGGTGCCGTCCGCAATAATGTCGAAATCCTTGAAAATTTCCATCGCGTTTTCGCTATTCAGCCGGGTCGGAAATTTCACAATTTTCACGTTGGGATTGATGGCCCTCAGCGAGTCTTCCGCGGAGTCCAGCTTGTGCCGGCCCACATCGCGGGTACCGTGAATGATCTGACGATGAAGATTGCTGGCCTCAACCACATCGAAGTCCACGAGGCCCAGTGTCCCCACGCCTGCCGCCGCCAAATACATCGTCAACGGCGCGCCCAGCCCTCCAGCGCCGATACACAAAACGCGCGCCGCCTTCAGCTTCATCTGGCCCGCCTCCCCTACCTCGGGCAGAATCAAATGTCGCGCGTACCGCAACATCTCTTCCGGCGTCAACGCTGCGGATAGAGTGGGAATGTCAATCTGCATAATGCAATCCTCGCATGGTTCTATTTGGTCCGGCCCGAAAGTATTGCATTCGGGCGCTCCATCCTCGCCGCGTATTTTGCGGCCAGGGTGGGAACTATTGGTTCATTCCAATCGGACCGGACCAATAGTTCCGCATCGACTGCATGATCGCGCCGATCGCGCTACCGTGCACCGACACCGGCTGTAACTTCGATGGGTTCGCGCTCCAGCCGCTTGTCTTCCTCGCCCGTTCCAGCCAACAGAAAGGAGTTTGTCTCCGTGGCCCGACAGCGCCCGGTACCAGCGCCGCCACCGGCAGCATTTCCCGCCACGCTGGTGATGACATACGAACATCCCAGCCAGTGCGCTTCTTCTAAATCGGTCTTCGACCACTCCGCGGGATGGTCCGGATGCGAATGATAGAAGCCGACAATGTCCAGCCCTCGATGCCGCGCCTGCTGCTGGATGCGGATCAGCTCACTCGGCGCAATTCGATAGCGATTGTGGGCTGAGTCGGATCGCGTATTCTCAGCCGACACCGCGTCGATCGCTCTGTTGCCGTCCGTTTCCACGTAACCCAGCAAGACCCCGCAGCACTCGTTCGGATAAGTCTCTTCTCCATGCTGGCGAATCCGATCGAATGGCATCTGGCCCATGCGCAGCATCGCGGTCCCCTCCGCCCCAAAAACCGTTCGCGTAGATATTTGTCCGTTCCGGCGAAACATTCGAAGCGTCGGAGGCGAATCTCCGCACGCTATACTGAAAGTGTAGCGGCAGCTTGCGAACGGTCGCAATCGGGTGCGCGGCACACGCAGATTTCGCGCCGTTTCCGAACCTGGAGTGCAATCGACAATTCCATGAGCAAAAAACCAAACCCTCCGGCCAAGACCTTCGATAGCGCCATGATTTATTTCCGTTCTCATGGGTTTGATGTCGTGGACACTCCCGGCGGCGCAAATCAGGTCCAGGTCCGCAAATACGGCTGCGGCACTGTGCTGGCCAAAACGCCAAACGGCGGCGCTGCCTACGTCGCCCGGCCCGGCTGCCTGATTGGCGGCGAAATCTCCACCCTGGTCGACCGCGGCTATCAAAAATTTCTGCGCACCAGCCAGCTTGAAGTCGCCGCGACAGCCGCCCATCTGCGCGCCCTGCACGCATTCGACGAAGAACTGTGCGCAGCCATCGGAACTCCCGATTACTACAATCTGGCCCTGGGCACAGTCAGCGATCTTTACCTCTATGACCGGCTGAAAGGTCGCGAGCCCGAAACCAAAACCGCGGTCTTTCCTTTGAACTAGCGGCGGAGTTCGACTTCGAGACCTCTGCAACAACGGAAGATACCCGGCGAGACTACGGAGAGACACGCTTCCGTTCCCTGGGCTTCATCGGGGCAGAGCTTCACGCGCTTGTCTTCACCGTTCGCGGCGATGCGATGCGAATCGTCAGCCTGCGAAAAGCGAACCGCAGAGAAAGGGCACGGTATGAGAAAAACTCCGAATCCTGAAACGATCGACGCTGAAAATCCCGAATGGACAAAGGAGGATTTTGCCCGTGCTTTGCCCTTCTCGCAATTGCCGGAATCTTTGCAGGCGAAGCTGCTTTCGCTCAAGAAGCTGCGCGGGCCACAGAAAGCCGCCACGAAGGAAGTTGTCACCATCCGCCTTTCGCGAGATGTGGTGGAGCGGCTTCGTGCCACTGGCCCCGGATGGCAGACGCGAGTGGACACGGCTTTGCGGCAATGGATTGAGACGCAGCCCAAGCGCCGCCGGGCCTAGAGCGGATTTGCCAACCCTATTCACGCCAGGTCGTTTCCCGACTCGACGCGCCGACAGTACCTTTGCGGATTGCTACACTGATCGGTGACGCGCCGCCTCCGCATTTCGGCAATTCGGTTCCTCAATCCTGCGCCGTTGATGTGGGACTTTGAGCATCCACCGGAGATGGAGAAGCTGGCGGAACGCTACTCGATCCATAGCGTCATGCCATCGCAATGCGCGGCGGAGTTGGCGGAGGGAACTGCGGACATTGGCTTGATTCCGATTGCCGCCTGCGCAGCTATCCCGGGATTGCAGATTCTTCGCGGATGCACCATTGCTTCGCTGGATCGGGTGCGGTCCATCCTGCTGGTCGTGAAGCATCCCGATGGAATCGGCGCGGTGCGTCGCGTCGCGGCGGACACCGGCTCTCGCACTTCCAATGCCTACGCGCAGATTGTTTTCCGCAAATTTCTTCACGTTGACCCGGAGTTCATCTCCCATGCGCCGAACCTCGACGCCATGCTGCAGGACTGCGACGCTGCCATTCTGATTGGCGATCCCGCGCTGCTGGCACTGGAAGATCGGGCGGCGCGGTTGGCGCGCACCGGCGAGCGCCTGGAATACCTCGATCTCGCCCATCTATGGAAGCAGCATACCGGCGTGCCGTGGGTGTCGGCGGTTTGGGCGGTGCGTCCAGAAGCGATGGAGGCGGCGAGGCTGACCGCGTCCCAGGTCACCGAAGACTTTCTTCAGTCGCGCGATCACGGCATGGCACATGTTGAGGACTTGGTTCGCGAATGGTCGCCGCGCATCGCGGTGCCTGCCGCGACCATTCGCAATTACCTTACGGAACACATTCACTATGTGCTGGATGAAGCGTGCCTGGCCGGAATGGATATGTTCTTCCGCTATGCGGCGGAAATTGGCGTACTGCCAACAGCGCCGCCGCTGCGCTGGCTGTGACCGCTGTTCGGAGAGTCGGCGTCCTGGTGTTCTGAAACTTCAAGGCAAGGCATTTTTTTTCTGGGCGATTGCCCTGGGTATCCATGCTTCTAAGAACATTAGCCCGCGGAATTGTGACAGGATAGAAGGGATGTCGATTCCGTACGACCCGCCCCGAGCCGCCGCCGCGTTTGCCTCCCGCGACTTTCGTCGATATCAACTGGCGCGGCTGCTGGTCATCATCGGCGCCGAGGCGCAGGCGGTCGCAGTGGCGTGGCAAATCTACGCCATCACCCATCAAGCCATCGATCTTGGCTATGCCGGTCTGGCACTGTTTCTGCCCGGCATTTTGTTTTTGCTCGTCAGCGGACATACCGCAGACCGTTACGACAGAAGACACGTCATCCTGGTTTGTTATGGGTTGCAGTGTTTCTGCACCGGGACGCTCTTCTATCTGTCATGGATCGGCACCCAACATGTTGCCGCGTTGTTCGCTGTGTTGTTCCTTGTCGGTACGGGCCGGTCGTTCAGTGGCCCGGCGAGTTCGGCGCTGCTGCCGCATCTGGTGCCAAAAGGGCACTTTGTCAACGCAGTTTCCTGGGGCGCGTCGATCTTTCAGTTGGCCAATTTTGTCGGTCCGGCGCTGGGAGGCGTGTTATTCACTTTGCCGCTCGAGCGCTGGCTGCCGGGCCCGATGGGCAAGCATCTGGCTGGCGGCGCAATCGTGTACATGGTCACTTTGAGCACTTTGTTTGTCTTTCTGTTCCTGCTCGCTTCGCTTTCAGTACGTCCGGGACGCCAGGAACAACGGGCCATATCCGCTGAAACTCTTTTGGCGGGATTCCGCTACATGTGGCACAAAAAACTGCTGCTTGGCGTCACCACGCTGGACCTGTTTGCGGTGCTATTGGGCGGGGCTGTCGCCCTGTTGCCGATTTTTGCCGAAAACATTCTGCATTCCGGCCCAAGCGGTCTGGGAATCTTGCGTGCCGCGCCTGCGCTGGGGGCCCTGTCGATCTCTGTCCTGATGACCTGGCGGCCGATGAGTCGCCACGCCGGGGTCCGCATGTTGTTTTCTGTGGTGATCTTTGGCGCGGCCACGGTGGTGTTTGGCCTGTCGCGCAACATGGCGCTTTCGCTGGCAGCCTTGTTTCTTGTCGGGGCGGCGGACATGGTCAGCATCATCGTCCGAGCGTCCATGCTGCAGTTGGCCACTCCGCAGGCGATGCGCGGGCGGGTGAGTGCCGTGAACGCATTGTTCATCGGAGCGAGCAATGAGTTCGGCAGTTTTGAAAGCGGCGTGACTGCGCAATGGTGGGGTGCGGTGCGGGCGGTGGTCATTGGAGGCGTGGGTGCAATGGCTGTCGCCGGAGCCTGGACGCTGCTATTTCCTTCATTGCGCAAAGTGAACCAGTTGAGCGAACATGAGATGCTAGGGGCCGAACAAGAAGCTGCAACGGCAGAGCCGCAGAATTGAACGGTTTGGCTGTCCGAGGATGAAGGACCGCAACGGTGCGCGGACTGGCCGCCTCTTCCATCATGCCTTTTCGCAGAGTTCGGCGGAAGGCGCCAACTTCCCCGGCTCAAACGCAGTATCGCCATTGCAGCGGATCGGGTTGTCATGGGGCCAACGCTGGACGAGGCGATCACAAGCCGCCTCGGAGCGCAACAGCCTGAAAATGCAGCGGGAAGGCCTGTATGGCTTGGCACAATGGCGGTCCGCGGGGTTTTACTGGGAGGAAAGCAGGACAGATGGAGACGCGGTAGACGCTGTCTCGATCCGGGACTTCGTCTGTCGTTTCACTCGATACATTTCGGCGTCGGCCCGCGCGCACAACGAGTCTGCTGTCTCGCCATCGTCCGGATACACGGCCATCCCGATGCTGGCTGACACGGGCAAATGCAAATGCCGAACGGCAATCGATCGATCCAGTTCCAGTTGAAGTTTTTCCGCCAGAATTTTTGCGCCGTCCGGCTGCAGGATGTCCGAGACGAGAACTGTAAATTCATCTCCGCCAGAGCGCGCAAGCGTGTCCGCTCTTCGGACCACTTTGCCCAGGCGCAATGCAGTTTCCCGCAAAACCCCATCACCAACGGCATGTCCGTGCAAGTCGTTAATCTGTTTAAATCCGTCCAGGTCCACCACCAGGACCGCTGCCCGCGTGCGGTTCCGTTCGGCGCGTTCCAGCATGTTGTTCAGGCGGTCCTCCAGCAGTCGCCGGTTTGGCAGGCCTGTCAGCGCGTCGTGTAAGGCAAGATGCTCGGTGCGCCCGATCTCTTCTTCCAGAAAAGTGAGCAAAATGCCAATGGCAATAATAAATTTCGGAAGGTCCCGGACGGTTGCGTCAATTGTCAAATGTGGAACATACATGATCCGAATCAGTAGCCCGACTGGGAAAATGGCCGACGCGGCAACAAATCCAAACACTGCGACCGCCACTCCGGTCGTCTTCCGCTCAAAATTCTGCCAGTATCGGATGCCGGCAACCAGATAAAGCCACGAAAGCGTTGCATCAATCCCGTATCCCATCTGATTTCGATAGACAAGAGCGGCAAGTAAAAGGGCAAGGAACAGGGCGGAGGAAAAGCTGAAAACATTGTCGCGTGCAGAACGTTTTGTCCGAACCAGGAAATGCAACAGAGAAATGCTGGCCGCCATGACCGCCGCTGCGACGTAGTAGGGGAACGCCCTTTCAACATCCCAAACTGCCAGCGCGCTGTACGCCATCAGCGCGGTTGCCCATACCGTCATCCAAACCGGCTGCTCCGCAAAAAGATCCAGACGGGAAGCGGCGTGGATGAAGGCGATTCCAGCCATGTCCAGCGCCAGCAGGGAAATTGTTGCAAGCGCTGTTCCCCAGAAGCCGCCGCTCAGAACGAACAGATGCGCAGTGAAGTGCAGCAGGACAAATGTCCAGGCAATCAGCCAATAATTCACCTGTCTTCTGGCGTGATGCCGCAGCATCGACCAGAAGACAAACTCCAGCGCGGCAAATGCAATCAGGTAAGGGATCGTCGAATAACGCAGCATAGGGAGCTCGCAGGGGATCGAAAAGAATTTGTTCTATCATAGGGCCCGCAGGCAGCCGGCGGGCATTTATTTTCGGGAAATCCAGGGGTTACATTCCTCGCAAACCGGCATAGATTGCCAGCCCGGAAGTCAAAACTGTGACACCGACCACGATCCATCGATAGATGCCGGACAGGCGATGGCCCGGGGGCAAGGCTCGAATGGCCAGGATAACCAGAAAACCGAGCACCATGGGCAGTAGGAACGCATTCATCACCTCAACCCATATGGTGAGCGCAACCAGGTCGGGGACGGCGGCCACCATGACAGCGCCCGCAAGCACGCCGATGGTAAAGACGACATAAAACCACGGGGCCTCCAATGGATTGTGTTCGAGCGAGTGTTTGTAACCGGTTACCTCGCCAAAACCCCACGCAGCGGCCAGCGAGACCACCACAGAGGCAATCATCGCCGCTCCAACGACGCCAAGGCTGAAGAGCAATCGCCCCATGGCCACTCCCATGAAAGGAGTCAGCGCATGGGTAATGTCGCCAATGGTGTTCAGGCTTGCGCTCGGGTTTACTTTTCCGATAGTGGCGGCGGTGGAGACCAGGACGGCAGCCATCACCAGTTGCGTAACCACGGCGCCGGCGGCAGTGTCCCAGCGCGCATCGCGATAGTGTTCGGGGAGCAGTCCCTTGTCAGCGACCGCGGACTGCTGGTAGAAGATCATCCACGGCATAATCACCGCCCCAATGTTGGCTGAGACCAGATAGAGATAGGCCGGTGAAGACAAGGGAGCATGCAGCACGCCTGCCGCCAGGTCTTGGACGCGCGGGCGGGCGGCAACAGCGACCCAGAAAAAAGCGAACTCAAAAAGCCCCAGGGCAATGGCCACGCGCTCCACGCGGCGGTATGACCCGGTCCACACCACAAACAGCAGAAAGGCGGCGGCCAGGCTCAAACTGATGCCACGCGGCACCCCGAAAAGTTGTCCCACGGCCGCCACACCGGAAAATTCCGTCAGCAAGGCCCCGATGGTCGCCACCGCCAGACCGATCACAGAGATCCAGGCCCAGCCCGCGCCAAATGTTTCGCGGATCAGTTCGCCGTGGCCCTTGCCGGTGAATATCCCTAGTCGGACGGTCAGGTCTTGCACCACGAAAAGGACCGGCATCAAGAGAAACTGCAGCAGCAGCAGGTGGTATCCCCACTGCGCGCCGCTTTGCGCAGCTGTGATGATGCTGCCGACATCGGTATCGGCAAGCATCACTACAAGGCCGGGGCCCATCACAGCCAGGAAGAGTTGCCAGCGCTTCGGGAGTCGGGAAAAGTTGGAGACAGGGACGTTTTTCACAAAAGAAGCCAAACCCCAATCATAACGGGTACACGAAAAACTTCTTCTATGTCGAACAGCTTTCTGGGCCGATTCTTTTAGCGGGCATCCCGAAGGCCCATGCGTTCAACCTGCTGGGAGACCATCGCAATCTTAATTTAGGACTCGTTCGCTGGCTCGGTCCTTCTCCTGGCTCCGGATGAAGGTCTGTTTCACTGTGGGGTTGTCCCTGCAAACCGATTCCGCCGCGATGAGTTGCTGCGCCTGCGGCAATAGGCCGTGCCGGGAGAAATCTGTATGATTGTGATGGTGGTCACAGTGCCGGCGACGCCAAATCTCCTAAGCTTCAAACTGTAGGGGACCCAAGAGAACAATGGCTTTCCCGGCGAGCGGGGCAGCATAGGTTCAGGGCCGACCCAAACGGCCCGGTGGCTCGGCGACATACGACAGGGTAGAACAGGCGCTATGGCGGCATTCGGTAGTTTCGCAATCCTTCTCGGTCTGGTGTTATGCGCCTACAACTTCCTCGTGGGCGCGATTGCCCTGCGTCAGATTGCAGTCCATCCGCAAACCAGCTTCGGACCGGAGCGGTTGGCGGAATCTGCGCGGCGTGCCGGAATTGGAAGCTTTATTGCCCTGAGCGCGGCGGCTTTCGCGCTGATTTACTGCGCGTTTACCAACGACTTTTCCGTCTCCTACATCCTTCATCATTCCAATCGGGCGCTGCCATGGCCGTATAAATTTGCGGCGCTGTGGTCCGGGCAGGAAGGTTCCCTGCTGCTGTGGGCCTGGCTGCTGGCGGCCTATGGATTTGTGCTGCGCGTGCGACACAAGGTGGATGTCAAGCTGACCGCCTATGCCTCGACCATTCTGGCCGCTGTTCAGGTCTTTTTCACCCTGCTGATCGTGTTTCCGGCGCCGCCGTTTGCGCTGACGCAGGGGGTTGTTCCGGCGGATGGCTTCGGGCTGAATCCGTTGCTGCAATATCCGGAGATGGTCATCCATCCCCCGATGTTGTACCTCGGCTACGTTGGATTCAGCGTTCCCTTCGCCTTCGCGCTGGGCGCACTGATGATGCGCTACCCCGGCGAAAAGTGGATCCATATCACCCGCCGCTGGACCATGGTGACATGGCTATTTCTAACCTGCGGCATTTTTCTCGGCATGCACTGGGCCTATGCTGTTCTGGGCTGGGGCGGCTACTGGGGCTGGGACCCGGTCGAGAATGCTTCCCTGATGCCATGGCTGACGGGCACAGCATTTTTGCACTCGGTGATGATGCAGGAAAAGCGCGGCATGATGAAGTCCTGGAACGTGTGGCTGATCTTTACCACCTTCATGCTGTCGATCCTTGGCACGCTATTGACGCGCAGCGGCCTGGTCAGCTCCGTCCACGCGTTTGCCGAGTCGTCGATCGGTACCTGGTTCTGGGTCTTTCTGCTCATCGTGTTCAGCGTTTGCCTTTTCACTTACATTTTGCAGCGGGACCATTTGCAGTCGGAGCACAAGCTGGAATCGCTGATATCGCGCGAATCGAGCTTTTTGTTCAACAATCTTGTCCTGCTGGCTGCCTGCTTCACGATCCTTTGGGGAACGCTGTTTCCCATCATCTCGGAATATGTCGAAGGCTCGAAGGTCACGGTCGGCCCGCCGTTTTATAATCGCGTGGCCGTCCCGATCGGAATTTTTCTCTTGTTCCTCACCGGAATCGGCCCCATCCTGGCCTGGCGCAGCACATCGTTCAAAAGCGTGCAGCGCAACTTCCTCTGGCCGTGCATCGCTGGAGCGGTTGCAGCCCTGGTCCTGATGGCTTCCGGGATGCGTCCCTGGCAGGACATGGGGACGCTCTACTCCCTGATGACTTTCTCGCTGGCCGCGCTGGTGGTCACCGCGGTGGGAAGCGAGTTCTGGCGCGGGGCGCGCGTGATTCAGCGCCACACCGGCATGAACATGCTGTTTTCGCTGGTGCAATTGACTCGGCGCAACACACGCCGCTACGGCGGCCACCTGGTCCATATTGGCGTCGTGATCGTTTTTATCGGGCTTGCCGGGTCTGCCTTCAACCAGTCGAATGAGCAGGAGATGGGCTTTCACGACTCGATGACGATTGGGCAGTATCGCCTGGTCTGCCAGAGTTACACCCAGGACTCGAATGCAAATTACGACAGCGAATATGAATTGCTGAACGTGTACAAGAACGGCAAATTCCTGACGCAGATGGCGCCCGAGCGGCGCTTCTATCATGCCAGCCAGCAGACCGAGACCATGGTGGCCAATCATTCCACGTTGGAACGCGACTTGTACGTGGTCTATGAAGGCAGAAATCAGGACACCAACCAGCCCATCATCAAAGTCATCCTCAATCCATTGGTGGCCTGGATCTGGATTGGAGTCGCGGTGATGGCGTTCGGAACGCTGCTGGCTCTGGTCCCAAACATGAGCGCGGAGCAGGCGGGGAGGCCGCGCAAACCGGCGGAAGAAGAAGTCGCTCTGCCTGCCGGGGCGGGAGACTAAGCGATGCGCGCATGTCAAACGCATGTCTCGCGCATCTTCGACCGCGCGTTGCTGCGGACCTGGTTTCAACTTTCGGCGGCGTGTCTACTGCTTATTTTCATGGCGGGGGCGGGAGACACGGCGGCGCGCTACAAGCTGCTTGGCCATCAACTGATGTGTACCTGTAGCTGCGGCCAGGTACTGCTGGAATGCAATCACGTGGGCTGCACTGTCTCGACACAAGAAGAAGCCGAGTTGCGCAATGCGCTGGCCCGTGGCGACAGCGATCAATTGGTCCTGCAGGGTTTTGTGCAGAAGTACGGACCGACCGTGCTCGCCGCGCCCCCGCAGAGCGGCTTCAATTTAGTTGCGTGGATTGCGCCGGGTCTGGTCTTTTTGCTGGCCATGCTGGGCACGGCATTGTTGATTCGCAAATGGAAGCTGCACCCGGTCGCCATGCCTCCAGAGTTGGCGGCGGACCCACACACCAGCGCGATCCTGGCGAAGGTCCGGAAAGAGACGGAACTATGACAATTCTGGCCTGTGCGGCGTTGCTGATTGGCATCTTCGTCTACGTTTTCTATCCTCAGTCGAAAACGGAAGAGCAGACGCAGAAGACGCGGCTCGAATTTTTACGTGAGCGGAAAGACGCGATCTACGAAAATCTCCGCGACCTGAACTTTGAATATCGGGCGGGCAAATATCCGGAGGAAGATTACCTGGCGCAGCGGGCGGGTATGGAAAATGAGGCCGCTCAAATCCTCTCTGAAATTGAGTTCCTGGAAGCCGGTACGCATGTGGCCTGAACTCGCCGCTCTTGTCGAATCACATCAGAAAGAGACCCAATGAAACTTCAGCATTCCTTCTTGCTTTCAGGTTTTCGCGCCAAAGTTGCGCGTTTGCCACTCTTAAGCTTGGTCCTTGTTCTGGTGGCTGGCACGACAGCGGCCCTGGCAACTCCCATTTCAGGCACGGTTACGGACCAGACGACGAAAAAACCCGCAGTTGGAGACAGCGTCGAACTGATGCGCCTGGGGATGGAGGTTGCGGCCAAGACCACCACTGACGCTCGTGGTCGCTTCACGCTGGATGCGACGGATGGCGCTCCGATGCATCTGTTGCGCGTGACTCACGACAAAGCGACATACTTTCATCCCGTGCCCGCAGGCACGACTACGGTGAATGTGGATGTGTACGATGCCGCGGAAAAGGTGGCGGGAGTTTCGACGGAGGCCGATGTGGCGCGCATCGAAGCCAGCCCTAACGGCTTAAGTGTGATTGAAAACTTTTTTGTGAAAAATGCTTCTTCTCCGCCGCGTACCCAGTTCGGCCCGCGCGCGTACGAAATTTATCTCCCGAAAAGCGCGCAGGTCGTTGCCGCCGCTGCCCAGGGACCCGGAAGCATGCCGGTGCAAACACCGCCCACGCCGCTGGGAGCGTCGGGCAACTACAGCTTTGTCTACCCGCTGCGTCCAGGAGAAACACGTTTTCAAGTCAGCTATCAGATGCCCTATTCCGGCAGCTTTCAGTTCCATCCCCGAGTGGCGGCGCCGGTGGATAACCTTGCCGTCATCGTGCCGAAGAGCATGCAGTTTACCGGCACGCCCGCGAGCGCATTTCAACCCATCGATGAAGATGTAAAGGTCCAGACCTTTCTTGCCAGGAATATAACGCCGGAAACGAAGCTGGCGTTTACGGTTTCCGGGACCGGATTGCTTCCCCAGGAGAATGCCGCTGGACCTGATAACGGCAATGGCGGCCAGAGTGCCGGCGCGAACCAAGGCGCGATGGGCCCCGAGGCAGCAGGGCAATCGGCGGCGGAAAACGACACGCGTCCTGGGATCGGGCTGGGCGTTCCCATCGATACGCCCGATCCGCTGCACAAATATAAATGGTGGATCCTGTCGCTGGCGACGGTCCTGCTGGCGGTAGGCGCGGCTTTTCTGATGAAGCAAAACCAGCCGGTCGCGGCAACGGCCGCGGGCCCCGCTGTTCCACGGGCTAGCGCCTCACATGCAACGCGATCCGCCGAAGGCTACAAGCCTCCGCTTGCCGCTGCAGGACTGCGCGCGACCGGGGGGGAATCCCATCGGTCGAAGCTGATGGAGGCCTTGAAGGAAGAACTGTTTGCGCTGGAAACGGAGCGACTGGAGGGCCGTATCGCTCCGGAAGAGTTTGACCGGCAAAAGGCCGCGCTCGAAGTCGTCTTAGGGCGTGCCTTGCAGTCCGGCAAGGGAAAAAGTCCAGCCGGGCCGGCATAGGCTGCTGTCGAGCCGATGACGCAACCGTTCGGCTATGCGCGCGTATTGCTATCGACCGGCTTTGGCCGAAAATCGACGTTTCCCGCGCGAGGCACTTCTTGCGTCGCGACGACTTGCACCGGCTTCTCGTGCAGCAGCAACTCCGTCGCTCGCACGCGAGGATCGCTGTGGAACCATCGTTGAAAGGCCTTGTCCGCCAGCAGGTTTGCAATTGCCAACAACGACATGCCCTGGTGATGCGCCATCCACGACCGCACTAAGGTATATCGCGCTCCCTTTTCATGTTGCGTGCTTTCGGAATAATCCGCCGATTCATAGAAGCCAAATTCTCCCAGCCACCCCAGCTTTTCCATTCTGTGCAGATTGGCCAGCGCATGAACGGGATCGGCCTCCAGCGCCAGCACAGTGGCGTACGGCGCGACGACGAGGGAACCTTCCGGCGGCGGATTGATCGCCAGCGTCGGCACGCCGAACGCATGATACTGATAGTTTCCTTCCGCGTCGCGCCGACTATGGCAGGCCTCGGAAATTCCCCAGGGCATGCGCGCGCGGGCCACATATTCTCGCTGGGCGCGCACAGCTCCCGGCAACGACTGCGCCAGCAATGTGTCCGGCGACGTCTGCATCCAGAGTGTCGGCATCATGTACTCAAACATGGTGCCGGACCATGACAACAACACCGGGTTGCCATCGATCATCGTGGTCTTGCGCCCCACTCTGAACCAACTGTCCTGCAACGCGTCGCCCTTTGCAATGGCGAGGAACATGGCGGTACGAGCTTCCGAGGCAAGCAGGTCATAGCAGGAGTCCAGCCGCCGGTCCTTTTCCGTGTCGTAGCCGATCGTGAGCAGGCGACGATAGGGATCGACCAGGCCCCGATAGTCCGTTGCTTGGAACATGCGTTCGCCGATCGCTGCGATGGACTTGAGGTTCTCGATCAGCGTG
>JAJYVR010000073.1 GCA_021791935.1 Acidobacteriota bacterium | reverse complement strand
GGGCCCTTTGGCGGATTCTGCCGCGGAAGCTCCCGTTGCCGCGAAAAGGAGCTAGCGTCATGCGCATGCTGATTCTCGGTCAAGGAAAAACAGGACGCGTGGTGACGGAGATTGCGCGAGAACGCGGCCATAGCGTGCAGACGCTGGAAGAAAAAGAAAACAAGGACGCCGGCTCGCTGACCGCGCCCAGCCTGGCTTCGTTCGACGTGGTCGTCGATTTCACCACCCCGGAGGCTGTCGTACAAAACTTGCGCGCCTGCCTGGCGAACGGAGCCAAGGTAGTTGTCGGCACGACCGGCTGGTACCAGCATCTGGACGACATGCGCGCGCTGGCAGCGCGCAAGAATGCCGGACTGCTGTACTCGACGAATTTTTCATTCGGCGTGCAGTTGCTGTATCAAATGGCAAAGCTGCTGGGCAAGCAGGCGGGCGGCTACCAGTTCAAGATCGACGAGACCCACCACATCACGAAATTGGACTCGCCGTCCGGCACCGCATTGACACTGCAGCAAGTTCTTTCGACCACGCCCTATGGGGCCTCGGCTACCATCGACGCGCATCGCGTGCAAGACGCCATCGGCACCCACCGGCTGGAAGTCAGCTCCGAGAATGAGCGCATTGTTGTGGAACATCAGGCCCTCTCGCGGCGCAGCTTCGCCTACGGAGCGGTCCGCGGAGCGGAATGGCTGGCCACGCGCGCCGGTTGCTACGACTTCCAGGATGTCTTCCCACAAATTCTCGCCTAGCGGCAATACTGTTCACTTAACAGCATTAGGAGAAAGGACCACTGCGGAGGCCCGGGCAGGAGTGCTCAACGTACTACTTCGCGCGCTACGCACCGGAGCTGGCCGAGACCCTACCCGGGCAAGCCCGGAGCCCGTGCCTTGGGCTTCAAACGCTTTGCCTATGGAAATACCTTAAGGGTGGCACGGCGTCTAGGTACCGATTTTGAACATTCTTTAGGCTGCCCCAGTGATACAGTCTAGACATCATGCACGGCCTGAAAGACGTGTTCGATGCGCTGACGAGCAACCGGTCACTTGTCTTGTCCAACTGGGCGCTTTTTCTCGTTGGTGTGATAGCTGGACGCATTGCCTTGCGCTCGTTAGGGGAAGTCAAAGAGCAAGGCAAGATAGCCTCTGCGACATTGGTGACCCAGTTTCGTCCGAGATTAGTTGTTCGCAAAATCGAGCTTTCCCCGCCGCTGCATACCGCAGGCGAAACGAACAATAGCGGAAATTGGCGGATTGCTTTTTCACTCATAAATACCGGCGGGACTAATGCCCACATCCGAAGTTGGGACGCTAGGCTCTATTGGGATAAACGAGACGATACGCGAAGAGTCGTTGAGATCTGCGCCAAGACTTGGCAGCCCATTGACATGCCGTCCGGCGATCGGCGCCAATTCGAGATGCTCATCCCTTCAGATAGCGGATTCAAAACAATCCTGGACACCGAGAAAATAGCTGTTTTAGAACGATACAAGGAGCAAATGCTTTTCCCGACTTGCTCCGGGATTATCCACTACGAGGACGACAACAAAGTCACTCGCCAGACTGGCTTTGAGCGATCCTTCGATCTGAAGGATCACCGCTTCGTCGCATCGACAAACTCAGATGAGGAGTTTACCGACTAGCCTACATTAGAAACAAGAATCTGTACGCCATATTCCTGAAACGGGCTTCATCCCGCGAATCGATGAGGGCTGAAACCCTTAACGAGCGCCTCTCCCGACGCTTGGCAACTTCATGGCGCTGCGCTACACTCCCCTTGGTTAGGGGGGCGTTCGCTGTGACAGAACCAAGCACTCAGTATCGGATCGATGCACGCCAGTGGGAGTTGTCTGATTGGGAACGACACCGGAAAGATGAGGTTTCACTAGATTTGTACGCCCATTGGTCCCGGTCCATCCCGGGTGTTCTCGCCGGGGCGGGCCTCTGGGCAGGTCTAAATTACCTTTCCATTTCTCTCCTCAGCCCTTGGCGTTTCCTGATCGCCTCTGTCCTCGTCGCTTACCTGCTGGGTCGTATAATCGTCTGGCTACGGTTGTGGGGCGCATTCATCGAGCGGCGCCTTGAGGAAATTGAGGCGCGCATCCAAGGTGACGATCCTCGCTATTACCAAGACGATTCCACAGACCGTTCCCTGCGCAACGGCTTGCATGATCGGTTAGAGAGGGTCGAGGAGAAGCTTGATGCAGTCATCCGGGCACTACCCCGTGAAACCTGATGCACCTAGCCCTGGCCTAGCCGTTTCATCCCGGCGGCGGATACAGGCAGCAACGTCCCAGTTATTCACAGCGATTTTCTCTGGACCGTGTATCTGCTTCCATCTTCGTTGTAGACTGCGAAGATATGGAGCTATCTGGATGCGGTACCGCGCTGGTAACGCCGTTTCTTGCAAACGGCGATGTGGATTGGCATGCCCTGCAAAGCCTGGTTCGCTGGCAAATTGAAAATGGCATCCATTTTCTTGTCCCCACCGGTTCCACAGGGGAGGCCTGCGCCCTGTTGGAAGAGGAATGGCTGCGCCTGGTGCGGCTGGTGGTTGAGGCGGCGGAGGGTCGCGTGCCCATTTTCGTCGGCTGCAGCCATAACACGTCCCAGCAGGCCATCGTGCGGGTCAAAAAACTGCAGGCCATCCCTGGCGTCGATGGCGTGCTGACAGCCAATCCGTATTACACCAAGCCGACGCAGGAGGGCCAGTACCAGCACTTCCGTGCCATTGCGGAAAATACCCATCTGCAGGTGTTGATCTACAACATCCCCAGCCGCACCGGGATCAACCTGTTGCCGGAGACGACGGCCCGCCTGGCGGAGATTCCCAACATGGTCGGCATCAAGGAATCCAGCGGAAATCTGCAGCAGATCACGGAAGTGGTCCACGCTGTGCCGGACCGTTTTAAAGTGTTCGCGGGCGACGACAATCTGGCGCTGCCCATTCTTTCCGTCGGCGGCGCGGGCGTCATTTCCGTTGCTGCGAATGCCATTCCGGCGCAGATGACGCGGATGATAGACGCGGCGCTGGCAAACGACTGGACGCTGGCGCGAATGCTGTATCGCAAGTACTATCCGCTGATCATCGGCAATTTCATTGAGCCGAACCCGCAGCCGGTCAAGTGCGTTCTGGCCCTGATGGGGCGCATTCAGGAGCAGTATCGCCTGCCCATGATGCCGGTGGTGCCGAAGACCCGCGCCCACCTGGAACGGTTAGTCGCCGAGCTTGGATTGCTGGAGGCTGTATCCGCGGGAAAGCAGCCGATGGACAACACGGCGGCCAGCCACCGGAACTAATCCTATCGCTCGCAATCGCCCGTTCAGAGAAAGTGAATCGGAGAACGTAGACCTGTGTCTCAAGCCTCGCTTGCATCGCGCATCGAATCGGCCTTTCAGCAGGACGCGCGGGCGGCCGATCCCGGCGAAAGCGAGTCGGTATTTTTTGAGCTGCGCGATGCACTGACGAGCGGAGCGATTCGCGCCGCCGAGCCCGATCCGACCCAACTCCACGGCTGGCGCGTGAACGCATGGGTGAAGCGCGGCATCCTGCTGGGCTTTCGCATCGGACATCTGGCGGAAAGTGGCACGGATTTTTCGTTCGTGGATAAACACACATATCCGGTGCAGCGCTTTACCGTGGATGAAAAAGTCCGCGTCGTGCCTGGCGGCTCCGCAGTCCGCAGCGGCGCGTACCTTGCGCCAGGAGTGGTCTGCATGCCTCCGATGTATGTCAACGTGGGCGCGTATGTGGATGAAGGCACGATGATCGATTCGCACGCGCTGGTCGGCTCCTGCGCGCAGATCGGGCGCAATGTGCACCTGAGCGCGGCGGCGCAGATTGGCGGCGTGCTGGAGCCGGTGAATGCCAGCCCGGTGATCCTGGAAGACGACGTGCTGGTCGGCGGCAATTGCGGCGTGTATGAAGGCACGCTGGTCCGGAGGAGGGCCGTGCTGGGCGCTGGCGTCATTCTGACGCGCTCGACCCCCGTGTATGACATTGTGCGTGGCGAAATCCTTCGCGCCACGGAGAACGGCCCTCTGGTGATTCCGGAAGACGCCGTGGTCGTGGCCGGCGCGCGCGCCATCTCTCGCGGCAAAGCCGCCGAGTGGGGGTTGAGCCTCTACACTCCTGTGATCGTAAAGTATCGCGACGAGAAAACGGAACTCTCGCTCGAACTGGAAGACCTGTTGCGGTAGAGTCATCTTGCTGTGATGAGATCGACGACCTCTCTTTCAAGAGGTGATCCGGCGTAATAGCCTGCCTGGGCGTACGCCACGCTACCATCAGGTCGCACAAGGACTGTCACAGGTATGAGCGCGGGGCCTGTCGGAAATGCTATTCCATACGAAATTGCCGGCTGTCCGGCGATACGACCGGCATTCAGGATCGTATAGGAGGGATGGAATTTCGCAGAGAAAGCATTCAGTTTCTCAGAGCTATCGTTGACTGCCAGAGCCAACACTTTGAGTTGCTGCGGATAAGTTCTCGCCAATTTTTCTAGAACTCCCTCTTCTCGTTGGCATGGCCCACACCACGTCGCCCAAAAACCAATCAGCACCCATTTGCCTCTTTGCGCAGAAAGACTCGTCGAAACATTATTCAAGGTCTGCAATGTGAAGTCGGGCGCCTTCTCCGATGAGGTTACGTACCTTTGCGTTGCTCCAATTTTCCATGCGGAATCAGGTTTGTGCGACGCACCAAGATTGACCTTGACGGAATGAATGCCGCGTTGCACGGTAAGCTGCACCGGCACGTCCATCGACGCAATGACGGCAGCCAAAACCCCGAGCGGCCCCATTTTTTCGGCACTCGTGCCGTCTATTGTCGTCAGCAGATCCCCGTGGTGCAGCGACCTGCTGTCCGCTCCGCTCGGAGAATCGACACGCCACCCTGACTTTTCCTGTGTAAGCACAAGCGATGAAAACCGCACTTTGCTTTCCTGTGCAAGGGTCAAGTTGAACGACAGCAGGAGACAGAGACAAGAAAGAACAGATCGGCGCATGTATCCATTTAGCATAAGCGTTGACTCCTTCGACAAGCTCAGGGCAGGCTCTAGGCATCCAGCACCTGCATTTCTCCATTGGACCCGCATTCCTCCGCCCTGAAATCGTGCGGCAAACCGTGCTAGTATCGAGTTTCCTATGGTTGACGGCAAGTTACAGATCATTCCCCTTGGCGGCCTTGGCGAATTCGGCAAAAATTGCATGGCGATTCGCTGGCAGGATGACATTTTTGTCATCGATGCCGGCCTGATGTTTCCCGACGAAGAACTGCTCGGTGTCGACGTTGTCGTGCCCGACATCACTTACCTGGTTGAGAATCGCGAGCGCGTGCGCGGCATTGTGCTGACGCACGGGCATGAGGACCACATCGGCGGCCTGCCGTGGATTTTGTCCGAGCTGCGCGTGCCCGTTTACGGCACGGAGTTCACGCTGGCCTATGTTGAGGGCAAGCTGGAAGAGCACGGCCTGCTCGACGATGTCGAGATGATTGAGATGATTCCCGGCGAGCCGTTTTCGCTCGGCATCTTCAAGATCACGCCGATCCGCGTCACCCATAGCCTGGTGGATTGCGTCGCGCTGGCGGTCGAGACGCCGGCCGGGGTGGTCATCCACTCCGGTGATTTCAAAATCGACCTGACCCCGCCCGACGGCAGGCCATTCGATCTGCACGCGTTCGCCGAATATGGAAAACGCGGCGTATTGGCCTTGCTGCAAGACTCCACCAATGTCGATCGGCACGGCCACACGCCCAGCGAGCGCGCCGTCCGCCCCGCTTTGGACGAAGTGTTTGCGCGCACCAAGCAGCGACTTTTCTTCAGTTGCTTTTCTTCTTCGATCCATCGCCTGCGCATTGCCACGGACCTGGCCATTGAACATGGCCGCAAAATTGCCATTGCCGGCCGGTCGATGCAGAACTCCGTTGAGATCGCGCAAGACTTCAATTATCTGGACATATCGGATTCGCAGTTGATTGCCACCGGACAGATCAAGGATTACGCGCCGGAAAAAGTTTGCGTTTTTATCAGCGGGACCCAGGGCGAACCCATGTCCGCGCTGACCCGCGCGGCGGTCGACAATCACCGCCAGGTGAAGATTGAGCCCGGCGATACCGTGGTGTTGAGTTCGCGCGTGATTCCCGGCAACGAGAAAAGTATCTTCCGCATGATCGACCATTTGTACCGTCGCGATGCCCATGTGATTTACGACGACGGTACGAATGGATTGATCCACGTCAGCGGACATGCCAGCCAGGATGAACTGCGGCTGCTGCTGCATCTGCTGAAGCCGAAATATTTTGTTCCTCTGCACGGCGATTATCGCCACTTGAAGCTGCACGCGGAGATGGCGGCGGAGTTGGGGGTGGTGGAAAAAATCATGCTGCTGGAAAACGGCGATGTGCTGGAGTTGACCAAAGACTCAGCGCGAAAACACGGCAAAGTAGCGGTTGGCCGGGTCTGCATCGATGCCGGTTCCACGGCCGGCGTGGTGGAAGATGTGGTGATGCGCGATCGGCGCCACTTGAGCGAAGGCGGCATCGTGCTGCCCATTCTCGCCATCAACCAGACGACAGGGCGTGTCGAGAGTATGCCGGAAATTGTGACGCGCGGCTTTGCTGCCGGCGAGGAAGCGTTGATTGAGCAGGCGCGCCAGGTGGTCGGCGCAACGCTGGAGGCGTCCAGCGCGGAAGAGAAGGCCGATTACGGCGTCATCAAAGAAAAAATCCGCCAGGACCTGAAGCGCTACATCCAGAAAAATACCAGCCGCCGGCCGCTGATCATGCCGGTGATCCTGGAGATCTGATCCAGCGTCTCGCGCACCTTTGATACAACTGAAGGAGTGAACGCTTCGCCTCAGCCCACACGCTCCTCCAGAAGACTTCGGCGATCGATCTATTTTCTTGCAGCATGTCTGATTTTTCTTCTGCTGCTGCCGGTCCTCTTACGGTCGAGGACGTGCGCCTACTTGCAGGCTGCGGCGATTCTCGACCAGTTGAACGACAAACCTGTGCCTCGTCTGCTGCGACCCATCGCCGCCATGCCGGTGACGACGAAAACGCTGACAATTCCCTCCTCCACGGGCTTGGTACAAGCGCGACTCTATACGCCAACGCCGTCGCCAAATGCTCCAGGCCTGGTGCTGGTCCCCGGCATTCATTATCTGGGGATGGATGAGCCGCGTCTGGTGGCTTTCGCTCGTTCGATGGCAGCGTGCGGGCTGCGCGTGCTGACCCCGGAGTTGCCGGACAGCCGCGACTATCGCATTCAGCCCTCCGACGTGCAGGCGATTGGCGACTCCGTGCAATGGCTGCGGAACGCCATAGGGCGCCCGGTCGGGCTGATGGGGCTCAGTTTTTCCGGCGGGCTTGCCCTTATGGCTGCTGCCCAGACGCCGTACTCCAACGATGTCTCCTTTGTTTTTTCCGTGGGCGCGCATGACGATCTCTATCGCGTCGCTACCTTTTACGTGACCGACGCCGATCCCCTTCCCGATGGAGACATTGAGCGCGCCACCCCCAACAATTACGGGCCGTGGGTCCTGGAATATGAGCATCTCGAGGATTTTTTGCCGGCGGCGGACGTCGCGACGATTCGGCCCGTCTTTCGCGCGCGTCTGCATGAAAATGCAGCGCTGGAAAAAGAACTGCTTGCCAGGCTGACGAGCGCGCAACAGGCCGAGTATGCACGAATCATCGACACTCCACATCAGGACATCGCCCTGTTTGCCTCCAACAAAAAACATGCCGCGGAGATGGCTGCCGTATCTCCCGATGGCCACCTGGCCGGGCTGCATGTGCCGGTGTATCTGCTCCATGGCCGAGGCGATACGCTGATTCCCTTTGCGGAGGCGGAATGGCTCGTGCAGGATCTGCCGCACGGAACTGTGAAGGAGATGTTGGTGAGCCCGCTGATTGCGCACGTCAGCACAAATACATCCAAGCCTGGCATTTGGGATGAATGGCAACTGCTTCACTTGCTGGCGAAAGCGATGGAACGTGCCGAGCACCCATAGTTCGAAATTCAAAAAAATTCTCTCCCCCGCAAATGTAGAAAGCTTTGCCTCTGCAAATTTCTGGACACACGATGCAGTCTCGATGTGAGGTACAGTAACCAGCATGCGCACAGTCGAAACGTGTGACAGTTCCCGCGATGGAAACTCCGACTCTGTGCATACCCTGCCGCGCGTGCTAGGCCCATGGCAGGCCACGGCGATCGTTGCGGGCACCATCATCGGCAGCGGCATCTTTCTCGTCCCGCGAGAAATGATGCGGGCCGCGGGCTCGTCCAATCTTGTGTACGCGGCGTGGATTGTCGCCGGAATTCTTTCTCTGTTCGGCGCGATGACCTACGCCGAGTTGGCGGCGATGCGCCCCTTCGCCGGCGGAGAGTACGTCTATCTTCGCGATGCCTACGGCGAGTTGCCGTCGTTTTTGTATATGTGGACATGGTTTTCCCTGGCGAAGCCCGCGTCCATCGCCAGCAGCGCCATCGGCCTGGTTCGCGTGCTGGGCATTTTTTCTCCGCTGATATGGTTGGGCCGGCCGCTGCTGTTGCATCCTTTTCGCTTGGAGTGGGGACAGATTGTCGGTATCGGCGTGGTCTGGTTGATCACGGGCTTGAACTACCTGGGACTTCGTCGCGCGGGAGAGTTTCAACTGGTCTTCACCCTGTTGAAGGTCGCGCTGATCGCCGGAATCGTGTTTTTCTGCTTCCACAGTTCGCTCGGTCATCGCGGAAATTTTGCGACCGTTTTCTCCGGAGCGACCGGCGGTGTCGCTGGATTTACGGTAGCCATGATCGCGGCGCTGTGGGCCTATGACGGCTGGAACGATCTGAACATGGTGGCTGGCGAGATCAACCAGCCCGGACGTTCGATTCCGCTGGCCCTGGTGGCCGGAGTCCTGCTGGTGGCCTTGCTCTATATGCTGACAACCGCCGCCACCGGGTATCTGTTGCCCGCGACTGCGATCGCAAGCTCTCCGCGCCCGACAGCAGACGCCATGCTTCTCGCGGTAGGCGCGTGGGGCGCGGCGCTGGTATCCATCGGCATGGCCATCAGCATTCTTGCGTCGCTGAACGGGACGGTACTTTCCGGCGCGCGCATCCCGTTTGCGGCGGCCCGGAATGGAATGTTTTTTCGCTCCATGGCCTACGTTCATCCGAAATTTGAAAGCCCTTCGGTATCGCTCGGGGTGCAGGCGGCCATGTCGACGGTGTTGCTGCTGATGGTGGGACAGTTTCAGGCCTTGTTCGAGCTGGCCCTGCTGGGGGAGTGGATTTTCTACATGCTGACGGCGACGACGGTATTCGTCTTTCGACGACGCGAACCGGAACGCGAGCGACCCTATCGCGTACCTGGGTATCCGGCGCTGCCCGCGGTATTTGTTGCCGCAGCCGTGCTGGTGATTGGGTATATCCTGCGCAGCAATCTGAAGAATTCTATCGGCGGTCTGCTGGTGATGGCACTCGGCCTGCCGATGTACGTGTGGATGCGATATCGACGGAGCAACGCGACGGAAGTTTAAATGAAAGCCCGATTCAGCGACGAGATGAAGTGAATGCCAGGCACGATCTTCTTGCTGAGACGCTCATCATTCGTGATGAAAAGATCGCAACCTGCATTCGCCGCACAGGCCAGTTGAATTGCATCCGGCGGCGTAATGGTTTTATCCTGCCGAATTTCCGCATACGATCGAGCTGCGCCTCGGTCGAATGGCAGAAGCGAAACGCCTGGAGTATTCAATAACTTCTCATAGTTGTCAGCCCACGCCAAATCGCCTGCCGCAAGCGGCTTCACCAAAACCTCTGCCAACGTCATAGTAGAGGTCAGCAGATGGTCATGGCGCGCGGAAATCCGATCCACCATCGCTGCGACGCGCTTTCCCCGTTCTCCCATATCTTCCAATAAATAGATGAATAGATTGGTATCGAAAAATATTCGACTCACTGCCAGTCCTTGCGAAGTTGGTCGACATAGGCATCAGCGTCCTGGCCCGCCCATAGTTTCTTGCCCAGGCCCTTCATTTGAAAAACCCCCTCAAGCCACCGCCTATGCTCCGGTTTCTGCTTGGCATACTGCTTTTGCGCCCAGGCGACCAGAGGACGATACCGAGCAGGCACCTCCTCCGGGTTGGGCCAGATTTTCCCGGCCCTTTCCGGATGGACATCGTCTCCGGCGCGCAACAACCGCAACTTCCCTTCCGCTGTTTTATAAAGCATCCTGTATTTTCCAGAGCCGGGTTTGATATTCGCCACAGCGTGTTCATACGCATGTTGCTTCACGCCTGGTCTTATTTTTCCGGTCATATTTTCTTCCTCGGCGCGGGCCATGATCTCCTTTAAGGAAAAAGCAGCCTTGTCTGGATTTTCTTGATGCAAGAGAGCGACGATCAGAAATAGTTCATCGGCAACCTTGATTTCATCTTTTGCATAAGTACTGGCAGGCATACCAAGTTTACCTCCAATCAAGTGTATTTCTATTTGTACTATTTGTCAACAAGCCAAAAACAATGCCCTCTCTATCAACTTCTAGCCGTCCGCAAGTCGATCGATTCCCGATATAGCTCAATCGTTTGATCGGCGATGGCAGACCAGGCAAACTTTTCTTCCACGCGCCTGCGACCGGCTTCGCCAAATCGCCTGCATTTTTCCAGGTTGGTAAACAGGTCGGAAATCTTTGCGGCCAGGTCGCGCGCAAATTGGTCTTGATTCGCAGGAAATCCTGTCGTGGGATCTGGCTCGAACGGCACCAAATATCCTGTCTCGCCGTCGATCACCACTTCAAGAATTCCGCCAGTGGCGCTGGCGACGACGGGAGCATGGCAGGCCATCGCTTCCAGATTGATGATGCCGAAAGGTTCGTAGACTGAAGGACAGCAGAAGACGCGTGCGTGGCTATAGAGTTGGATCGCTTCCGGCTTGGTCACCATCTTTTCAATCCACACCACATGCGGATGCGAGGCCTGCGCCTCGGCAACTTTCTGCCGCATTTCGGCGGCAATCTCCGGCGTGTCCGGCGCGCCGGCACACAGCACCACCTGGGTATCGCGCGGCAAATAGCGGATCGCTTCCACCAGATGGGTGACGCCCTTCTGCCGCGTAATGCGGCCAACAAATAAAACATAGGGCAGCGCTGCATCGACTCCATATTTTTTCAGCGCGGTCGTGTCGTTGGTGTGGTCGTATTCGGCCAGGTCGATGCCGTTGTAGATAACATGAATTTTCTCCGGCTGCAATTCCGGGTAGACGCGCAAAATGTCCGCCTTGGTGCCGTTCGATACCGCAATCACCGCATCGGCGTCGAGGATGGCGGTACGTTCCATCCACGAACTCATCGCATAGCCGCTGCCGAGTTGCTCCGCCTTCCACGCGCGCAGCGGTTCCAAACTGTGCGTCGTCAGGACGAAGGGAATGTTGAACAGCTTTTTTGCCAGAAAGCCCGCCATCGACACATACCAGGTATGCGTGTGGATGACATCGATCTTTGCCAGCGATTTCATCTGCCGCAGGTTCAGGCTGAAGGCCGCCAACGCTGCATCGAATTTTTCCTGCGGGCCTTCGGCCAGCGCTTCCCACGGCCCCGCGCCGCGCACGTGCAGGTTGCCCTCGTCGAGCCGTTGATCGCCCCAGCAATGCACCTCAACTTCAATTTTTTTTGCCAGCTCACGGCTCAAATACTCGACATGCACTCCAGCGCCGCCGTAGACGTTGGGCGGATATTCGCGCGTCATCAGACCTACTCGCAATTCAATTCTCCTGACATCCCTATAAAGCTTCGTGCGCTCGATTCCGCGCCTTTTGCTTTGGCGCGTCCATGAATCGGCGGCAGAAAGGGTTATTCTAAAGCAGTTCGACGGTACCTGGTATCGCGCCAACCATCACGCTGCATTCTCTACGGCATGTCCCGGAAAAAACCCAAGCTCGGCCAGAATTTTCTTATCGACCTTACGGCCCGCCAGCGCATCGTCGAAGCGCTCGGCGATATTTCATCGAGCACCGTGCTGGAGATCGGGCCAGGACGAGGCGCATTGACCGATCTCCTCGCTACCCGCGCGCAAAACCTGATCGCCATCGAGTTGGATCGCACGCTTGCGCCGCGGCTCACCGAGATATGGAAATCCTCCGGGCATGTCGCCATCCTGCAGGCCGATATTCTGGAGTTGGATCTGGCCATCGTGCGGGCGGTGACTGGAATCGCAGGCGATGCTCCGCTGGTCGTGGTCGGGAATTTGCCGTACTACATTACATCCGACATTTTGCTGCGTCTCTTTGCGCAAGCTGCTTCCATTTCGCGCGCGGTCGTCATGGTGCAGGAAGAGGTTGCGGACAGGCTCGCCGCGCCGTCCGGCACCAGCGCTTATGGACTGCTTTCCGCCACTGCGCAAATGCACGGACGCGTGGAGAAGCTATTTGCGCTGCCGCCGGAAGCGTTTTCGCCTGCTCCCGGCGTGTCTTCGGCGGTGGTGCGACTGGACGTGCATCCTCGCTTTGAGGAACTCGGTGTCGAACGAATTGCGTTTTTGCGATTCTTGCAGATGTGCTTTCGGCAGAAACGAAAGACCCTCGTCAACAATTTGAAGAGCGCGGATACCGCCGGGACCGAGGATGTGCTTGCCGCAATCGGAGGGGCGGGTCTAAGTCCGAATGTTCGCGCGGAAGCGGTCCCGCTGGAGTCGATGGCGGCGATCTATCGGCGGCTTTATTCCCCTCGCGGATGAGCAAAGAAAACCGGCGATTGGCTCGCCGGTTTTCTGACTTCCCTTCAAAGTTTTGGTTATTTGGTTAGTGAGCGCCACCACCACCATGGCCGCCACCGCCACCACCATGGCCGCCGCCACCTCCATGGAATCCGCCACCCCCACCGCCGCGAAAGCCACCGCCGCCACCGAAGCCGCGCGCACCACCCCCAAAGGAGCCGCCGCGCAATCCTCCGCCCCTACTGAAAGCGAAACCGATCCCGTGGGAGCTTCCGTGGGACCCAAATATAGCACGCTGTCCGAACGAGCCGCGGTTTTCGAACGAAGCTACATTCGCAGCGCGCATTCTACTGAACGAGTTCGCGCGCATCATGTTCGAAGTACCGCCCAGCCCGCTGGAACCGCGCAGACCGTTAGCGCCGCGTACTCCGCTAGCGCCGCGCAGACCGTTGGCGCCACGTACTCCGTTGGCGCCACGTACTCCGTTGGCGCCCCGTACTCCATTAGCGCCGCGCAGACCATTTCCACCTCGACCCGCCAACGATTGATTGCGCCCCATAGACCCGGTGCGTAACCCGCTATGTATGCCGCCAAGAATATCGCGCGCCGGAGCGCTTCTGTAGAGCGCCGCGTTTCGAAGTGGAACAGCGCCGGCTGTCCCGATCGCGTGCAGCGGAGCGATTTTGGTCCCATTGAAATTGATCGCGCGCGCTTGATTTGCTGCACCTCCGCGGCTGGCCAGGGCGGTGTTCGCGATCGACGCAGGGCCAACATGGAACAGATTTCCTCCAGTTCGACCGCTATGCAAACCGGTCTGCGCCCCGGCTGGCGGGGCCGGCGCATGGTACCCCGCGGGACCTCCATACACATTGGCACGGCCTCCGCCGTAATATCCGCCGAAGCCGCCGTATCCGTAGCCGCCATATCCGTAGCCGCCCATACCCATACCCATACCCATGCCCATGCCGTATGGCCCAGGCATCCATCCCCAGCCGAAGCCGCCGATGTAGGACCACATGCCGTAGTGAAATGGCAACCAGCCCCATGGATAGCCGGAAATGAACGACATACCCATTCCGCCGCCCATGTCAGCCCAATTGCCAAAACCGTAGGGATCAAAGCCGGCTCCGGCTCCGTTTGGCTGCCAAACGTTGCCATAGCCGGGCATTGGGTACCAGCTGCCGTAGTTGTCCAGGCCTCCCCAGCCCATACCCCAACCGTCCTCCATCATGCTGCCTCCGCCTTGCTGTGCGCGGGCCGGCGTCACGTTTGCAGCTTCCTTCGCGGCTTCCTGGTCTCGTTGATTGTTCCAATCGTCATATCCG
>JAJYVR010000072.1 GCA_021791935.1 Acidobacteriota bacterium | reverse complement strand
AAACGCGCAAATACAGACATCGGAGGGCCTGGCAGACCTGGGCAGGCCAGCTTTCCCACAGCTTTTTCCACAGAAAAAGGGGCGGCCCGCCGGTGATCGGCTGAAACCGCCCAATAGAGTGCAAATCAGTTGCCGTCTGAACTATCTATCGGCAGCCGATTGGATAACTTTAGTCGTTTTCGCTTGGAGTATTCACGTTCGGGGGAAAGAGCGATGCTCTCCCACCCTGGCCGCAAAAGGACGCGGCCAGGAGCACCCGGGGTTTTGTTCACACCTGACTTGAAAATGCTCTAGTGCGACGTGGTCGTGGTCGTGGAGCGGCGGTGCGTGGCGGTTGCAGGGGTCGCAGGCTTGGCAGCAGACGCAGGCTGAGATGGCGGAGCGGCGACGCCGGACTTCTGGTTGTATTCCTGCACGACGGCTTGGCTGATGTCCGCGGTCTTGCTCGCCCAAACCACTGGGGTCTGCTGCGAACTCATATCGAACACCGCGCCGTAGCCGTTGGCCTGGCAGTAATCCTGGAGGACCGCGTAGAACTTCGCCGCAATCCCCTGATAGGCCTCGGACATTGCCTGCTGAAAGTCCGACTGGGCATCCTGGGCCTGCCGCTGCAGCGACTTTTCCTTGTCGTCGATGGTGCGCAGCCGGGTCGCGCGCTCGTCGGGACTCAGCGTGCTGCCGTCAGCCTGCAATTGTTTCTTGAGCGCGTCAATCTGGTCGCTCAATCCCTTCAATTCCGCTTGCTTGGGCTGAAACCTTTGCTGGACCTTTGCGAAAGCGACGCGCCCTTCATTGGTGGCGGCCACGGCAGGTTGAAACGCGATGACGGCAATTTTGGTGGCCCCAGTCGGCGCTGCGGAGGCCGTTTCCGGCGCGGGCGCGGATGGAGGTTGGCTGGTCTGCGCCTCAGCGCCGACTGCGAAGGTCGCCGCCAATGCGGCAACCACGATTAAGGAACGCTTCATAATGATTTGGAACTCCTTTGACTTCCACTTGGGTGTCCACCATGCAGGCGGAGCAAGACTTGGAACTTTCATTGTCCTTCGACACCGACGGCTGGCTGGCGGCAACGTTGCCTGCTCCAAGTCGCAGCGTCGACAGCCAGGCCGAATCTCCCGATGCAATCGATTGCGAATTTCTTCTCTATAGCCATCCTTTCAAAAAGGGCGGCGGCGTTTGTCCTCCGCGCAAACCATCCTCACCAGAAACGGCCCATGGGAAATCAACATCATTTCGCTACAAAGATATCTGGGAGGATTATAGGAGCGGTGAAAATCTCCCGTCAAACCGCTCCCCGACCACTCTGCCGCGGTTTCAACCCATTCGCATGCAGCTAGGTTGCCACCGGTACCAGCCGGCGGCGACCCGGATTCACTGTAGCGCAGCTACAGCGAGCGCTCCTCCAACTTAGAACGAGGTACTGACAGTGACACGAAGCGTTTTGCGAGGCTCCCACATAAAGTATTTTGCGCCGTAGTTTGCCAGCGCCTGCTGGTAGGTGAACTCTCCGGCCTCGCCAGCGGGAAAATAGCTGCGATTGAAGACGATGCTCGAATTCTCGTTCATGTGCAGACGGTTTGGATTGAAGGCAAAATAGAGCCGGACCGGGGCATTGATGATGGGCAGCATGGCGGTGATCTGCGGCCCAACCGAGGTGCGCGGAAGAATGTTGGTTCCAGCGATCGCCCCGAGCCGGCTGGGGAAATGCCCTGGCCACGGAACACCGCCCTGACAGGTGCCGTTGATCAGGTCTGGACAGCCGTACAAGGCGCCATCCAGGTTGGCTTTGGCCTGTGGATTCAACAGCAACTGATTATGATTCAGCGCCATGTCCAACCCGGTGTCCACATAAAACGAGAAGTCCACTGGGCCCCCGATAGGGATGCGGTACTCAAGATTGCTCGTGATCTGGGTGTCGCCACCGATGGAGGCAACGGAATACACGGGCAACGGAACTTCCACCGCGCCCAGGGTCGGGTTCGTGGGATCTCTGGGGACCAGGCTCCCGTCAGGATTGGTCAGGTTGTACATGACCTTGGTGGGAATGAAGGAATACGGCGAGGAAGAGCGAACATCGAAGCCGCGCACATCGTTTTCACCGCCGGAATAGAAGCGATCGAAGGGCGAGGCGACCAGCCCGGCAATGCCCTGAATGTAGGCCACCTGGATGCGGTACGCAAAAATATTGCGCCCTTCCGGATTGAAGTGAAACTTTGTAATCGGCTTAAAGAACTTGTATTCCACCAGCGGAGTGATGGAACTGACGTTGCCGCCCAGCCCCGAACCCTGAAGCACGAAGTTGAGGCTCTTCCCGTTTTGCGGCCGGTAGGGATTGCCGACTGTGCTGTAACTGTAGCTCAACGAAAGCTGACTGGTGACGATCCCGTTCAACGCGCTTGTACCGGTCGTTCCATGGCGGAAATTCAGGTACTGGAAGAGGTTCGTGGACGCAGGGCTGAACGCCTGGATGTTCGAGCGGTTCAAGCTGTACGTAGCGCCAATCCGCTTGAAAGTGCGCGGAATCGGGTAGCTGGCCGAAAGACTCAAGCCGTTCCTGGTCTGGTTGTAATTTTGCACGAACGATTGTTGGGCGACATCGAAATTCTGACTTCTTCCAGTCAACGAAAGCGGGTTCTTGTAGGCGTTGTACTGTGTCTTCTGCGTGGTCACCTGGAAACCCAGGGAGAGCGGATGGTTTTTGACGTAAGGAATCGTCATGCCAAACGTGATGTTGCGCTGCAGGTCGCCCATGGCCGCTTGCAGGGTGAGCGATTCGCCCAGGCCCAGGAAGTTGTTGGTCTGATAGTTCAACCCGAGGAACGCCCCAGAGAGGCCGCTGAAGCCGCCATTCAACCCAATGGAGTTCTTGCCTTTTTCCTTGACGTTCAGCAGCAGATTCACGGTGCCGTTGTCGGCATCCTGCTGGGTTTCCGAATCCTGGTCCACCTTCAGAGGATTGAAATAGCTGAGCTGGTTCAGCCGCAATAAACTCATCTCCCACAGATGGCTGTTGTAGACCTGGCCTTCTTCCAGCAGCAGCTCGCGGCGGATGACGCTGTCGCGGGTGGTGGTGTTCCCCCGGAACTCAATCCGCGAGACGTAGTAGGGCTTGCCTTCGTCGATGTCGATGTTCAGGTAGACCAGTTTTTTGGCTTCGTCGATGCGCGGGGTCGGGACGGCGGTGAAATTGATATAGCCGAGCTGTCCGTAGGCTTTCCGCATGTTCTCCAGGCCCTTGCCCACCAGCGATGTGTTTAAGACCTGTCCGTCTTTCATCTTGAAGAGCGATCGCAACGCCTGTACGTTGGTCACACGCTTGTTCCCGGTGAAGGTGATGCCGCCGAGGCGGTACTGCGCCCCTTCTTCGACAGGCATGGTAATGTCGATCGACTTGCCTTTGCGCGAATGAATCAACGGGATGTAGAGTCCACCCTGGTTGCGAATGTGCGTCAGAGGTTGTTCCACGCTGGCCCGGAAGTATCCGCGGTCTCTGTAGGCCTGGCGCACGCGCTCGGAATCTTCTTCCAGCTTGCTTTCATCGTAGGTGCGGGCGAACAGGTCCTCCAGAATGATGGAGTGCGGAATGCCGATGGGGCGCAGGTTCTTCATGGAAGCCCGCAGGGTGCGGCTGGAGACCTTCTTGTTGCCTTCAAACCGGATGTGGCCGACTTTGACCGTGGGGCCTTCCTTGATATTGAAATTGACGGAGACCGATGCCGGCGGAATCGTCTTGATGACCGTATGGATTGTGGCAAACTGGTGTCCGTGCTCAGCCAGCAATTCCTTCAGTACGGTCTCCGCCAATTTGATTTTGGTGGGGTCGTACTGGCTGTCGACCGTCAGAGGCACTTTGGCCTTTTTGAAGCGATCCAGCACATCGGACTGCGAAACCGAGCTAAGGCCCTTGTAATTGATCTCGCGAATGGTCGGACGCTCGCGAACGATGATCGTCAGGATGACGCCTTTAGGTGTCGTCTCGCGGTTGATCTGGACATTCTCAAAATATCCCGTGTTCCAAAGAGAATTGAAATCGCGCTCCACGGTGGCGGAATCGTAGGGATCGCCGACGTGCGAAAAAATGCGCGCCAGGATCGTTTCCTTGGGAATTCTGCGATTGCCGATCACGCGGATTTCGCTAATGATGCTGCCCTGCGGTGTGCTGGCTTCGCTGGCAGGCGCCACGTTCTGTAACGGGGACTGGGAGTCGGACTGGGCCCAGGCGGTGAAGCCTATGCCGAGAAACAACAGCACCGCCGCGAAGACTTGGACAGTCCGGCGGAGGCGTCGAAACTGTCGAATCCACGGGCGGCGCGCACTCGTGGTCGGTTGGTTTGGGACATGGTAGCCCCCTACACTCGCGGGAAAAATATGCACACCCTCACTGCCAAAAATCGATTCCAGAGGAAAACACGATTATACGGGAGATGACCGCTCGATCCTAGCGACCGCACTTCGCCCTGGCCCATTTTTCGTTGTGGAGCGCCGTCAAACTGCGCTCCGGGTCCCTGAAACGTCTTCAGGCCAGCTAGCTTTCCAACTGGGCCTGAATGACAAATTCCTCTGCCGCGCTGTCCCAGCAGATGTCCAGCACATTCGGCTTGCAACATACCTGACAATCTTCCACGTACCGCTGGCGGCTGCCGGCGGACTCATCCACCACCGTCTCGTTCCACTCTCCACATCCAGCGCATTGAAATCCCGCCGCATCCGCCATCGTTACGGCCTCTCGGACGTTTCACCTCTGGGGTGAACTGGCTGCGCGCGGCGCACTTCCACCAGCGTGGAGTAAAACGTCGGCCCTCCTCCCAGGTCCGTCAGCGTCTCGCTGGTCAGCGTGTTGACGCCTTGCCCGTCATCGGTAAGCTTGTTCCATCCTAAACGGGAAGCGGCCACTCCGGCAGGGACGCTTGCATTCACTTTGGCGCGCAGCGGAATTTTTCCGCGTTCGTTGAAGACCTCGACCGCATCTCCGTCGGCGATCCCTCGCGCCAGCGCGTCCGCCGGGTGCATTTCGAGCACGCCGGAATGAGACGCCTCCATCGCCCGATGGCCAGGCAAGCCGGCAAAGGTCGAGTTCATATAGTTGTCGCCCTTGCGCGCCAGCAGCTCCAGCGGAAATTTCTTTGCCAGCGGCGAGTGGCGCGACTCATCGGCCGCCACATACCCGGGCAGCGGGTCAAGCCCCTGCGCCGCCAACGTCTCCGAATAAAACTCGGCCTTGCCGGAGGGCGTATGAAACCACTCTTCGGAAACAAACGGCTGGAACGCGCCGCCGTCTTTCTCCTGGGGGAACTTCACCCGGATGGAATGCTGGGATTCCAACTGCGCGCGCGCGATTCCCTGGAGCCACGGCGACGTCGGCTCGCTCAACGCCTGGTCGATCATGTCGTCTTCCGTATCCAGAAAACATGGCTCGGTAAAGCCCATCCGTTGCGCCAACTGCCGAAACAGGGTGACGTTCGATCGCGCTTCCCCCAGCGGCGCAATCGCCGGCTGAGAAAGCTGCAAATGGTAATGACCGTAGGCGCCCTCGAAATCCTTATGCTCCAGAAAAGTTGTCGCCGGCAGGACGATGTCGGCATAGTCCGTGGTGTCGGTGAAAAATTGCTCATGCACCACGGTGAACAAATCGGCCCGACGCAGGCCGCGCAATACCGCGTTCTGATTGGGCGCAATCGCCGCCGGATTGGAGTTGTAGACCACCATTGCCTGCACCGGCGGCCTGTCGAGTTCGGTCAGCGCGTGGCCCAGGCGGCTCATGTTCACGACGCGGCCAGCGCGGCCAATGGGGCTGCTCTGCGCCAGATCGGGCCGCTCCAGGGCCTGCTTGTTGAACTGGAACGCCCCGCTGGTGGAAAGCTGCAGCCCCCCGCCCAGATGTTTCCATGCGCCTGTCAGGCAGGGCAGCATGGCAATGGCACGCGCCGCGGCGCCGCCATTTTGTCCGCGTTGCACGCCATAGTTCATGCGAATGACGGACGGCGTTGCGGTGGCATATTCGCGTGCCAGACGCACAATGTCGTCGATCGAGAGGCCCGTCAGCTCCGCCACGCGAGCCGGCGGATATTCCTCCGCCCGGGCACGCAGCGGCTCAAATCCATGCGTGAAGCGGGCGACATAATCGGAATCGTAGAGATTCTCCGCAATCAACACGTGCATCATGCCCAATGCCAGCGCCGAGTCGGTCCCAGGACGAATCTGCAGGTGCCAGTCGGCGGCCTGTGCCGTGCGGGTCTTGTAAGGGTCGATCACAATCAGGCGAGCGCCCTTTTGCCGGGCTTCTTGAACGAACGGCCACAGGTGAACATTGGTGCCTAGAATGTTCGCTCCCCACGCCAGGATGGTGCGGGCATGGCGAAAATGTTCCGGGTCGGCGCCCAGCTTGGCCCCGTAGACCGCCAGCAACGCTTCGCCGCCGGCCGCCGAACAAATGGTGCGATCGAGCCGCGACGCTCCCAGCCGCGAGAAAAAACGCCGGTCCATGGAGCCGTACCCCAGCACCGCCATATTTCCCGCATACGAATACGGCAGAATGGATTCCGGGCCATATTTTTTGGAGATGTCCTGTAGGCGCGCCGCGACCCCATCCAGCGCTTCGTCCCAGGAAATGCGCTCGAAGACCTGCGCGTGCATTCCCAGAGGGACCGGGCCTTTGGCCACTCCGGATCGGCGGCGCATGGGGTACAGCAGCCTGTCCGGGGAGTAGACGAGGTCAAGATATTTCGTCACTTTGGCGCAAAGAAACCCGCGGGTGACAGGATGGTCCGGATTGCCTTGAATTTTTGTCGCGCGACCCTCGCCATTTACCGAGACCAGCACGCTGCACGCGTCCGGACAATCGAGCGGACAAGCCGCATGCACAACTTTCAAGGGATCCATACAGGCATTCTAGGTTCCTGACGGGGAAGAAACAACGGCATCGAGTTCGCTGGGAATACAGGCACCCCAGGGTTGAGCGCCGTGGCGGACCAACCCTGGGTCCTTTGATTCCTGGGTAGCGGAAAAGAAAACCCCAGGTTAGCTGCGCGAACCTGGGGTACCCATATCTTTTCCGCTCGGAAGGTCTCCCTCAGACCTGCATCACTTCTTTTTCCTTCGCCTTGCAGAGTTCTTCCATGCGCTTGATTTCTTCGTCGGTCAGCTTCTGCATCTCTTCCAGCGACCGCTTCTCCTCGTCCTCTGAGATTTTTTTTTCCTTGGTCGCCTTCTTCAGCAGATCGTTGCCGTCGCGGCGAATGTTGCGGACCGCCGTGCGATGGTCTTCCAACACCTTGTTCAGGTGCTTGACGACTTCCTTGCGGCGCTCCTCGGTCATCGGCGGAACCGGGACGCGCACCACTTTGCCGTCGCTCTGCGGATTGAAGCCTTGATTGCCGACGCGCAGACCTTTTTCGATCTCAACGATCAGGCTGACATCGTACGGTTGGATCAGCAACAATTGCGGCTCGGGAGCGCTGATCTGGCCCACCTGGTTCAACGGCATCTCGGTCCCGTAGGCCATCACCTTCACCTGGTCCAGCATGTGCACGGCAGCGCGTCCGGTGCGGATGGAAGACAGGTTGGCGCGAAAATCCTCGACCGCCTTGTCCATCCGAGTCTTGAGCAGTTGGTACGTTTCTTTCAACGCCGGAATACCGGCCATCGTCGATCCAGCCATGATTTCTTTTTCCCTCCCTGCAACACGATATTGTATCCAAGCGGATAGCACTCTGTTTCCTGAAACGGCCACGGCAGCTTGCAGCTTGCCCAAACCGCGTCCCGATACAGTCAAATTTCCACCGTTTGCATCTCAATCTAGGCAGGCGCGGTCTTAAGGTTGCCGGCAATGCAAGTGCTGCCAACCATTTAGAATAAGATCGTCGTGAGTGGCCTCTTTTTCCTTGAATCTTTTATGCATACCTGTCCCGTTTGCACGATGCCGTTGAGCCTTCGTCGCTCCTTCTTCAAAGCAGGATGGAGAGGGTTTTTCCGCTGCCCTTCGTGTCGCGGACATTTGCAGATGCACGGCCGCGTCCTTCCCATCGCGACAGCGCTGCTGGTCGCCGTTGGCTTCCTGGTGCTCGATTGGAGCGGCATGACCGACGTCAACTTCACAACCTTGTGGTGGGACGCCTTCCAGATTGGCTCTGTGCTGTTTGTTTTGTTTGTGATGTTGGGCTGGCTGCTGCGCGTGGATCGTCGTCAGCCATCACGCAGGTTTGTCCCCTGACGCGGATACTGCGGCGAGCGAAGGGTGGGTACGGTAGAGCTCGATCCTTACGCCAGGACCTTCAGGCCGGTCGAAGCAGCCTGCTCATGCGCATGGTACGAAGACCGCACCAGCGGTCCCGATTCCACATGACGAAAGCCCATCCGCATCGCTTCTACTTTCATCCAGGCGAACTCCTGCGGCGTGTACGTCCGCGCCATCGGCAGATGGTCCTTCGATGGACGCAGGTACTGCCCGATGGTCAGAATGTCGGCGCCGACGCGCGCCAGGTCGCGAAACACATCCAGCAGCTCGTGCATCTCTTCGCCCAGTCCCACCATCACGCCGGATTTTGTCACCAGCTTCGGATTGACTTCCTTGGCGTACTCCAGCAGTCGCAGCGTGCGTTCGTACCGCGCGCCGGAACGAACCACGCGATAGAGCCGCGGCACGCTCTCCGTGTTGTGATTCAACACTTCAGGCGCAGCATCGACCACGATTCGGATGGCGTCTTCCTTGCCTTGAAAATCCGGGATCAGAACTTCCACCTGGCAGCCTGGAGCTTGCCTGCGAATTTCCTCAATCACCATGGCAAAGGCCCGCGCGCCACCGGTGATATCGTCATCGCGATTCACGCTGGTGATGACGGCATGCTTCAAACCCAGGGCCGCTACCGCTTCCGCCACGCGACGCGGCTCGTCAAAATCGATGGCCTCCGGACGCCCCTTGGGCACCGCGCAGAAACCGCAGCGACGCGTACATAGGTTGCCCAGCATCATGAATGTCGCCGTCTTGTGGTTCCAGCATTCGCCGATATTGGGGCAATGCGCCGACTCGCAAACGGTATTCAGGTTCAGGCTGCGCGCCAGCTTCTTCAGCTCGTGGAACCTCTCGCCCATGGGCGCGCGCGCCTTCAACCACTCCGGCTTGGATTGGATCCGTTTGGGCAAAACATCGATCTGGATCAGTTCGGGAACAGTCGCCATCGGGTCAATCCGCAGCCAACGCCACTCTTTATTGTACCTGCGAGGAAGGTAGACCCCGAACCCCACCAAGGTAGACCCTGGACTTTAGTCCAGGGAAAGAAAACCGCCGCAATACGCCTTCAGGCGCTGAGGTTGGAAGCTTCGAGGTTGTTCCGGCAAGCCCGCTCTGAATCGAGGAGGCAGCGTACCTCGGCGCCTTAAGGCGCGCCACGGATTTGAACCCGGTTCCCCGGACTAAAGTCCGGGGTCTACCCGCAACCTCAACGATCCGAATCCGAAACTTCCGCCGCGGGCTGCGTTGCGCTGTCCGCGGGAGAGATTCTCCATATCGTCACATAATTTTTCCCCGTCCACACGATATGCGATGGCGGCAGAGAAATATATCCCGCTGGCGCCAGCGGCAGCCGCGAATACACCTCGACGCCGGTGATCATCCACTGCGGCTCGCCGTTCGGTCCCGCTGTCCACGGCTCGCAGGTATATTTGGTGCTCTCCAAAAACAGATGGCCGCAATACGTGTCCTTGCCCCACTGGTCGAACGGCACCGTCGGCCCGGCAAATCCGTCGATATTGTCCTTGCGAATGAAATCGCCGATGCCGTTCCGCGCCAGCTCGGTTTGAAATTCGCGATCGGCCATCAGGCCATCCAGCGGCACCACGGCGGCGTCGGTAAAGTACGCCATCCCGCCCGGCTGGTCGTAGGCCAGCAGACGCTGCAGATGGTCGGCGTCCAGCACCTGTCGCAGAACGGGGATCGTCGTCTGTTCCGCGACCTGCTCGCGGCTGTGTTTCCAGCCCATCTTGTACCAGAGCAGCGCCGAGAACACGACCGCAAGAAGCATTCCAACGGAATAAAGAGTCGCCGCCACGGAAGGAGTGCGTCCTCGCGTGGTCGCCGGAGCAGCGCGAAAGATGCAGGCCGCCGCGCGCGAGGCGGTCAACGCCGCCAGCAGCGCCCAACTGACGTAATACCAGGTCCAGCGGGTTTCTCCGGTCATCCGCAGCGTGATATAGGCGGCATGCATCAGGATGCCAAAAAAGAACGGCAGCTCCGCGAACAGGAACCAGCGGTCGCGCTGTTTGCGCCACAGAATCGCAATTGAAATCGCGCAGATGGTGAGAGAGAGCAGTGCCGTGTGCGGCAGGTTATGGCCGAACGCATGGTCGCCGCCGTTGCTCGACTTCAGCAGCCCGCTGATCGGCATCAGGACGTGAAACCAGAACAGGTTGCTACCCAGGTACGCGCCCCACAGCACCGCGTAGAGCGGAATCCACGCCAGATGAATTCGCAGCGCGCGCTTGCCGCCTGCCTGCTGCGGCTGCTGCAAGCACCAAAACAACACCGCGATCCAAACGCAGGCGATCGCAAAAATCGAGTCCAGCCGGCTTAGTACCGAAAACGCCGCCAGAACATTGAACGCGAGCCCGCTTGTCCAATCCGGATGCTCGAAGAACTTGTACAGCGCCAGCAGCGTTCCCGCCAGCATGGCCGCGCTCAGGGAAGACTCGGTCCCAAGCTGCAGGCCAAAAAGAAATGGAATCAAAATCGTCCACGCCACCCAAGCCGGAGCCCGCAGACGACGCAGCAATCGCGCGGCGACGACCAGCACCACGATATTCAGCAGCACAATCAACGCCGCAATCATGTGCAGGCCGGTGGTGCGACTCGGAAACACCCGATAGACCGCAGCGCACAACAGCATCCAGATGGGATGGTAGCCGTTGGTCTGCATCAAGCGATTGAAGGTGCTGCCATGGCCCAGCGCGAAATTGCGGCCCACAACCAGATAAAAAAAACTGTCGTCGGCAAAAAATGGGTTGGGCTGGCGGATGAACAGCGCCGCGTACGCCATGGCCAGCTGCGCAAAAAAAATATCCAGCCACAGCGGTTGCCGCTGTCGCTGATCCGCGCCTCTTGGCTGGAATTCTATCGGTGTCATGGAAAAATTTTCGGAATTCTGAGATGCTCAAAAGCCAAGTCTAGAGTAAAAGCAGAGATGCTGGAATGTGGTGAGCTTTATTATGTGGCGTGTCCCTGACTCCTCGTGGGAGCCCTGTTTTTGATTACTCCCAAGACAGCCTGTCCTGTTTGTTTCGGCTAATCACTCGCCGTTATCTCGACGTAAGCAATAAAAAGTCGATTTAATGCCTTGCTATTCCAGCTTAATACGGATATATTCGTATTTAATCCGGTATCTTATCGGCATAAGGAGAGAAAATATGACTTATACAAAGCCACAGGATGTCACAAGCCCCCGCGAGAAGGTCTCAAATCTTCAAGTGATCTTCGACGGTGGAGAGGATGAGTTGGCCATCGCCACTATGAGCTACTCCGGCAACGCTAGTGTCGGCATGCGGTGGAATGGCAACAGCGCCCAACCGAAGGGCTATCCGACTAGCCGTAATCAGCCAGTTTGGCTGGTGGTTCCAAACCGCGGCCACATGGATAGCATCGTGCAGTCGGTCGGCGAGGAGCTTGCAGCAGGCCGCTCTGTGCCCTTTCCGACCACCGTTGAGTCTGCACTGAAGTTTCTCAACGAGCGTGGATTCAAGGTCACCTTGTCTCAATAGACTTATTCTTAAGCCCGAATTGAAGGCCCGCGAAAAAGTGGTGGCGATTCTTCCCGATAGCAGTACGGCCTTGTTTTCATTGGACCGGTGTCGAGTGCTCATTCAAGCCTTTTACTGTTGCTCTGTTGGCTTGAGTGGGGATCAGCAGCAAACTCAGTAGTACAGATATTTTCGCCAGCGGAGGTCGCTGCTGCCGATCATGCGCATGATATGGCGGCTGGTATGCAGCGAAAACGGCCGCGGCTCGCGCATCAAATGCATCCCTTCCAGCTCATGAATCATCTGGTTGCCCTTGGTGCGATTGCAGGTGTGACAGCACGCCACCAGGTTTTCCCAGGTGGAAAGTCCGCCGCGCGAGCGAGGGACAACGTGGTCGAGCGTCAATTCGCTCGCCGGCAGAACGGTGGCGCAGTATTGGCAGGTGTTGCGGTCGCGCAGCAGAATATTTTTGCGAGACAGCGCCCGGGTCTGGTGGGGAATGCGGCGATACTCCAGCAGCCGGATGACGGATGGCACACGAACGCGCACCCGCGCCGCATGCAGCAGGGTCGCGTGCTCCTCTTCCGGACGCGCGACGCCCTTCAGGATCAGCACCAGCGCTCGCCGCGCCCCGCAGATATTGATCGGCTCATAGGAGGCGTTCAGCACCAGCACCGGCGTGTGCATCGGCGAAGCGTCCGAGGTCGAGGAGCGCTCCTGCAGCTTGGGCTCAGAGTGGCCTGTGTGGCATTTCGCCTGCGCCTTTTGTTTGCGGGCATACACTGTAGCTCTTCCCGTGGACATCTGGTCCTCCCCTAAACTCGATTTCTGAAGCTTGAAACTGCCACTGACTCATTCGCCGACATTCGCTCCGGCGAGCTTGCCCCCATCGTCGTTCCCGCCGCTGGCACTGCATCCCAAAACGCGACACCTTCCCGTTGCGAGCGGGCCAGCGTCGCCACATGCACCGAGACCGCCGCGGCTCCCAGCAGCGTTCGCGTGCATTCGCGGGCGGTCGCCCCAGTGGTGTAAATGTCATCCAGCAACAAAACTGCGCGCCCTGCGATTTTCTCCGGTTGCCGGACAAAAAAAGCGCCGCGTACATTGCGTCGTCGTTGATGCGGTTTCAGGCCCGCCTGGGTTTCCGTGGCGCGCTGGCGGCCCATCGCCTCGAACGCCACATGCAGTTCGAGATCGGGACGCAGCCGACGCAGGCTTCGCACTGTCGCTTCGGCCAGAAGGGCGGTTTGGTTGAATCCGCGTTCGCGCTGCTTGCTTCCATGCAGCGGAACTGCCACCACCGTCAGACTCGGCGGCAAATCCTGGCGTTGCGCAATCGTGCCCGCCAGCAGCCCACCAAGAGGTCCAGCGAGGGTCGGGATGCGCTCATACTTCAGCAGGTGGACCAACCCGCGCAGCGTGCCTTGGTAGACGCCATAGGCAACCGCCAGTTGGAACGGCGGCCGTGCTCGCTCGCACAAATGGCAGAGTTTTCCCGCATCGGAACTTCGCGGCGTGGCGTTTGTCGTAAAGCGTAAGCCGTCCACGCTGAGTTGTTCGCCGCAAACGGTGCAGAGTTGTGTTGGAATCTGTTCCGACAGATCGGCCCAGCAAACGGCGCAGACGGGCGCGGCGGAAAGATGCAGCAGAGGTTGGTTGCAGAGCCTGCAGCGGGAGGGAAAAACGGCACAACAGACAGCGTCGATGGGGTTTCGAAGAACATCCAGGGGACTTCGAAGGACGCGCGCGACCGCGCGCCATGCGGCCATCTCCGATGGCGGAAGCGTACTGGCTCGGTCTAAGGACCTCGGGGACTGCCTAGGGAAGACGCACCTCCCAACCGTAAATCGTTCCTTGTCAGGAACGCTTCACGTGCCAGAGCGTTTCGGCCATGCGCCTCGTTCGACCCGGCTGAGTGCAGTATATTCGGAATTCGTGAAACGAACATCCCCACCGCGACAGAAATTTTTTACCCAAGGGACCGGCTGCGGTGCGGGGCACCCCATTCAAGCCCTCTTTTGGCTTGAGTGGGAGTAGACAAAAAGATCGTCTATCGTTGAGCGTAGCGAATGCTCTACACTCAACGGTTTGCTGGAATTTGTTGCAGGGAGGCACAACCTTGGCCAGCACCACCGAACAGCCATCCAACCCGCCCGCCGATTTGCATCCGTCGACCAGCCACGTTGCATCGCCCACAGAATTTCAGCCGTATGTCAAGCCGAACGATTCGCGCCCCGAATTTACCTTCCGCGCCATTTTTCTGGGATGCATTTTCGGCATTCTGTTCGGCGCGGTCACGGTGTATGTCGGGCTGCGCGCCGGGCTTACGGTGGCTGCCTCCATTCCCATCGCCGTGCTGTCGATCAGCGTGTTGCGCGCCCTGGGCCGTGCGTCCATCCTGGAAAACAATATTGTC
>JAJYVR010000071.1 GCA_021791935.1 Acidobacteriota bacterium | reverse complement strand
ACCTGTATCGTCGCGTGATCAACCGCAACAACCGCTTGAAGAAGCTGATGGACCTGCACGCGCCGGAAGTGATTGTGCGCAATGAAAAGCGAATGCTGCAGGAAGCTGTCGATGCGCTGTTCGACAACGGCCGTCGTGGCCGCGTGCTGCGTGGCGCGAACAATCGTCCGCTGAAGTCGCTCTCGGATACGCTGAAGGGCAAGCAGGGCCGCTTCCGGCAGAACCTGCTGGGCAAGCGCGTGGATTATTCGGGCCGCTCGGTCATCGTCGTCGGTCCGGAACTGAAGCTGCACCAATGCGGTTTGCCGAAAAAGATGGCGCTGGAATTGTTCAAGCCGTTCATCTATCACCGGCTGGAACAGATCGGCCACTGCACCACCATCAAGCAGGCGAAGGAACTGGTCGAGATGCAGGACCCGATCGTTTGGGACGTGCTGGAAGAGGTGATCAAGGACCATCCGGTGCTGCTGAACCGCGCGCCGACGCTGCATCGGCTGGGCATTCAGGCGTTTGAGCCGGTGCTGGTGGAAGGCAAGGCCATCAAGATCCACCCGCTGGTCTGCACCGCATTCAACGCCGACTTCGACGGCGATCAGATGGCGGTGCATATTCCGCTGTCGCCGGAAGCGCAGGTGGAAGCCAGCGTGTTGATGCTGGCCTCGCACAACATTCTGTCGCCGGCCTCCGGACAGCCCATTACGGTGCCGACGCAGGACATGGTGCTGGGTATCTATTACCTGACCAAGTCTCATGCCGGCGCGCGTGGCGAAGGCCGCGTGTTTGCCAATACGGATGAAGTGTTGCTGGCGCTGGAAGCGAAAGAAGTCGAGACCCTGAGTCCGATCCGGCTGCGTTATACCGGCGCAGTGCTCGACATGACGAACGCGTACGACGATCAGGACCTGCTGCACACGGAACCTGTCCAATACACGAACCAATATCTTTCGACGACGGTTGGGCGCGTCATCCTGAACGACTCCCTTCCTCCAGGCATGCCGTTCGTCAACGGCCTGCTGAAGAAGAAAGGCATCGGACAACTGGTTAGTTACTCCTACCTGAACCTGGGGTTGGAAGTGACCGTGAAGATGCTGGACCGCATCAAGGACATCGGCTTCAGGTACGCCACCCGCAGCGGTCTTTCGGTCGGCTTTGACGACATGGTCATCCCCGACACGAAGTACAAGCTGGTCAGCGATGCCGAGAAGCAGGTGGTGAGCGTGCAGCGGCAATACCTGGACGGCGCCATCACCAACGGCGAGCGCAACAACAAGGTGATCCAACTGTGGTCGTCGGTCACCGAACAAGTCGCCGATGAAATGTTCAACAATATGAAGGCCGCGGACAAGGCCGGCGTCATGAACCCGATCTACATCATGGCCGACTCCGGCGCTCGCGGGTCGAAGCAGCAGATTCGTCAACTGTCCGGTATGCGCGGACTGATGGCCAAGCCGTCGGGCGAAATCATTGAAACTCCCATCACGGCGAACTTCCGTGAAGGGTTGACGGTGTTGCAGTACTTCATTTCGACGCACGGCGCGCGCAAGGGCCTGGCGGACACGGCGTTGAAAACCGCCGATTCCGGCTACCTGACCCGCCGCCTGGTGGATGTGGCGCAGGATGTCATCATCAGCGACTACAACTGCGGCACAGTGGAAGGGATTTACGTCGGCCACATCATCGAAGCCGGCGAAGTGATCGAGCCGTTGCGCGACCGCATCATTGGCCGCGTATCGCTGGAAAAGCTGAAGGACTTTGAAGGCAAGGTGCTGGTCGATGTCAACCAGGAAATCGACGAAGACATGGCAGGAGCAATTCAGGCTGCCGGCGTCGAGCGCGTGAAGATCCGCTCGGTTCTTACATGCGAATCGAAGCGCGGGGTCTGTATTCTTTGCTACGGACGCAACCTGGCCTCCGGCCGGCTGGTGGAGATGGGCGAAGCGGTCGGAGTCATCGCGGCACAGTCGATCGGCGAGCCGGGCACGCAACTGACGATGCGTACCTTCCACATCGGCGGCGCGGCATCGCGCGTTTCCGATCAGTCGCGACTGGAAGCGAAGAACGCGGGCACGGTACGCTTCCTCAACCTGGTCACGGTCCGCTCGAAGCAGGGCGATCTGGTGGCGATGAACCGTTCCGGGGTGGTTGTGGTGGTCGACGATCGCGGCCGCGAAAAGGAACGCTACACGCTGGTCTACGGCGCGCGGCTCAAGGTGGAAGAAGGCGCGCAGGTCACGCAGGGCCAGACGCTTGGCGAGTGGGACCCGTACACCTTTGCCATCCTGACGGAAGTCGGCGGCACGGTGCAGTTCCACGATCTTCACGAAGGCACTACGCTGAATGAAGAAGTGGACGAGGTCACGGGCCTGTCCCGTTTGGTGGTCGCGGAAACGTCGGACGAAAAGCGTCAACCCGCCATCATGATTAAGAATGCAAAAGGCTCGAAGCGCTATCTGCTTCCCAGCCGCGCGCATTTGATGGTGCAGAATGGCGACGAGGTTTTCCCGGGCGATGTGCTGGCCAAGATTCCGCGGGAAACCACGCGCACCAAGGACATTACCGGCGGCCTGCCGCGCGTGGCGGAACTGTTCGAAGCCCGCAAGCCGCGCGAGACGGCCATCATCAGCGAAATCGACGGCGCGGTCCGCTTCGGCGAAGTGAGCAAGGGCCAACGCAAGATTTACGTGACGGCGGACAGCGGCGAAGAGAAGGAATACTCGATGCCGCGCGGCGTTCACGTCAACGTGCAGGAAGGCGAACGGATGCGCGCCGGCGATCCTCTGATGGACGGCCCGCTGAATCCGCACGACATTCTGGCGGTGCTGGGCGAGAAGGAATTGCAGTCCTACATGGTGACGGAGATTCAGGAAGTCTACCGGTTGCAGGGCGTGGCGATTTCCGACAAGCACATCGAAGTGATCGTGCGCCAGATGTTGCGCTGGGTGAAGGTGGAAGATCCGGGCGACACGGCGTTCCTGGTGGAGCAGCAGGTGGACAAGTTCCGCTTCCGCGAGGAAAACGAGCGCGTCATCAACAATGGCGGCCGTCCCGCAGTGGGCCGTCCGCTGCTGTTGGGCATCACCAAGGCGTCGCTCTCGACAGATTCCTTCATCTCCGCCGCTTCTTTTCAGGAGACGACGCGCGTGCTTACCGAGGCGGCCATCAACGGCGCGGTCGATCAGCTTCGCGGCCTGAAGGAAAACGTCATCGTCGGACGGCTCATCCCGGCGGGAACAGGGATGGAGTATTACCGCAACGTTCGGTTGTCGCAGGAACTGGAAGACGCGGCTGCGCGCGTGCAGCAGGAAGTCACCGAGGCCACCGAAGCCGCCGAGCGCGAGCTGGAATTGATGCGTCAGGAAGGCGAAGCCGAGGAAATGGCCGCCGAATAACGATTTGTAACTGCTACTGTTCTAAATGGAAGGGCATGCGCATTGCGCATGCCCTTTTTCTTGTGCCATATGCTTCTTTCTGCCCCACGAAAGATTAAAATCTCAGAACGGCTCCGCTTTCTGGAATCATCCTTCGCCGGGCGGGCATCTTACCCTTATGCGGCGACGATCATGCGATTCCTGACGGCGGTAAGCTCTATTGTGCGCAGGATCGCAGAGTCTCGCGGCAAGACCGCACGGAGGATTCACTTATGTCTACAGCAGAAGTAGCGAAGGGTCTGGTCGATCTGTGTCGCCAGCGCAAGTACATGGACGCCATCGAAAAATATTATTCCGACAACATCGTGAGCGTGGAATCGGCCACGCCTCCGGAGGGCCCTCCTGAAAGGCATGGCATTCAGGTGGTCAAGGACGCGACAAAATGGTGGATTGAAAATCACGAGATTCACAGCGAGCGGGTGAACGGACCATTTGTTGGCGAGAAGCAGTTCGCGGTCGAATTTGAGTTTGACGTAACCAATAAGCCCACAGGGAAACGAATGAAAATGAAGGAGATGGCGCTCTATACGGTCGAGGGCGGGAAGATCGTCCACGAGCATTTTTACTACAAGACCAGCTAACAAATTGGTTGCAGTTCCGAGCTACAATCCGACAATGCGGGTTTCGAGAATCCTTCGGGCTGCGGTTTGCGCCGTCGCCCTAGCCGCGTCCGCCAATCCGGCGAGAACGCTTCAGCGCCTGCCATTGCCTGGCCGGATGCAATTTCAAATGGCGACACCGGACCTGTATCCGGCAACCGCCAATGCGCATGAAGACATTCGTCAGGCGATCCTGAGGGCTGCCGCGGAACATAAGAATGTACTGCTGGTCTTCGGCGGCAATTGGTGTTTGGATTGCCATCTGCTCGATCTCTATTTCCACGACCCTGGAAACGCTTCCCTGTTGGCGACCAACTACGTGCTGGTCAACGTAAACATCGGAGAGTACGACAGGAACCTCGACCTGGCCCGCCAGTACGGCATCCCGCTGGAAAAAGGCGTGCCCGCGCTGGTGGTGCTCGATGGCGCGGGACATCTGCTCTACGCGCAGCGAAATAAAGAATTTGAAAACATGCGGGTGCTGGACTCTTCCGCCGTGACGGCGTTTCTGCTGAAGTGGAGGCCCAAACCGGCCCACAAACAAACCACGACACGCCGCAGCGGCAAGTAAGAAGCGTGCGGCATCTCTGTTCTTACCGCGATGCGACAGTTACTGCAATGCGGAGACATTGCGCTATCCCACGCTCTCGTTGCGCTGCCAAACCGCAGGTCCCTCCACTTCGGTTGCCGCGGCAACCTCCGGTCGGGACGACAACTTCTTGTCGCTATCGGTGAAGCTCTATTGCACGACTTTGAAGTCGGCGCTTTGGGTCGCTTTTGAGCTGCCGCCGACAAAGACGGTATAGTCCGCCGGTTCCACGACGCGCTGGCTTTTTATGTTGATGAACGATAGCTCCTGGAAGCCCAGCGGGAACGAAATCTTTTTCGATTCACCCGGTTGCAGGGACACTCGCTGGAAGCCTTGCAGCGTGCGGACTGGTTCCTCGACGCTGGCGCCGCGAATGCGAATGTAGAGTTGAACAATCTCCGTTCCGGCCACCGCGCCGGAGTTGCGCACTGTGGTTGTGGCCTCAATCGCGGACTGGGAAACGCCGTGATCGGGCGCCGACATCAACTGGGACACAGGCACGGAACTGGCGTTGAGCGTGACTGGCGAATAGTCGAACTGCGTGTAGCTCAATCCGTACCCAAAGGGATAGAGCGGCGAATTGGGAACGTCGATGTAGCGCGAGACATATTTCTCCGCGGCGTTTTCCGGCGGATGCGACAGGTCCACGCCGGTCGCGGGACGGCCGGTCGGCATTTGCGCGAGATAGAGCGGTTCCTGGCCGACGGCGCGCGGAAAACTGACGGGAAGCTTGCCGCTGGGATTGGTGTCGCCGAATAAAATGTCGGTCAGCGCCGGGCCCGCTTCAATCCCCGGAAACCATGCTTCAAGGACCGCGGGAACGTGTTGCGCGGCCCAGTTGAGCACCAGCGGTCGACCGCTGAACACAATCAACACGACTGGTTTTCCGGTGGCTGCAATCGCCTGCAGCAATGCTTCCTGGTTGCCGGGCAGGTCGAGATGCGCCCGCGAGCCGGCTTCGCCGGTCATGGTGGGGCCATCTTCTCCCAGCGCCAGAACCACCAGGTCGGCCTGCTCGGCGGCCTTTTTTGCCGCGTCAAATCCGGCGCCCGATGTGGTGAGAATCTGGGTGCCTTCGGCGTAGAGGAGTTTTCCTCCCCGGCTCGTCATGCGCTGCTCCAGCGCGGTCCGCAATGTAATGGCGTCGGCGGGATTTCCCTGTCCTCCCCAGGAGCCGAGCATTTCTCCCTGCGAATCGGCCAGCGGGCCGATCAATGCGATGGTGTGGACGTGGGCGGAAATCGGCAACAGACTGGGCTGTCCTTCCTCGGCGCGATCCTGCAACAGGACGATGGATTCCTCGGCTGCCTTGCGCGCCAGCGCGCGTTTTTCCGGCGTTGCCCGAAACGGCGGGCGGTCCTCGTCCACATAGGGATGGTCGAAGAGTCCGAGAGCGAACTTGACCCGCAACACGCGCCGCACGGCTTCATCGACTGTAGATTCAGGGACGACGTTGTTGCGCACCAGGGCGACGAGACGCTCGTGATACGCGCCGCTTTCCATGTCCATGTCCAAGCCGGCGGCGATCGCCTTCTGCGCTGCGGTTGCGTTGTTCAGCGCAATTCCGTGCGGAATCAGCTCGCCAACCGCGCCCCAGTCGCTGACGACAAATCCGCCGAAGTTCCACTCCTTGCGGAGAATCTGGGTGAGGGTATAGGGATTGGCGGTCTCGGGCACGCTGTTCAGGGAATTGAAGGAACTCATCACAGTGGCCGAGCCGGCATCGACCGCAGCTTGATAGGGCGGCAGGTAGACCTGGCGCAGCATGATGTCGGACATGTCCACGGCGTTATAGTCGCGCCCGGCGATGACCGCGCCGTAGGCGGCAAAATGTTTCACGCAGGCCGCGACGGAGTCCGGATTGCTGAGGCTGGTGCCCTGATAGCCCTGCACATAGGCGCGCGCCAGGGCGGAACCGAGGAACGGACTTTCTCCGGAGCCCTCGACGATGCGTCCCCAGCGAGCGTCGCGGGCAATATCCACCATGGGAGAAAAGACCCAGCGAATGCCGTCGGCGCTGGCTTCCTGGGCGGCCATCCGCGCGGTCGCCTCGACCAGCGCAGGGTCGAAGCTGGAGGCGAGGCCGAGCGGCACGGGAAAGACGGTCCTATAGCCATGGATCGAATCGAAGCCGTACATCAGCGGAATATGGAGACGGCTTTTTTCAACGGCGATATGCTGGAAGGCGTTCGCTTGTTTCGCGTCGGCGACGTTCAACAGCGCGCCAACCTGGCCGGCCGCGATCATCGCGTCATAGCTCTGACGTCCGGTCCCGGGGCCGGTGGGCGTGCCGGAAGAGAATTGCACGAGCTGGCCGACCTTCTCCTCCAACGTCATCTTGGCCAGCAGCGCATCCACTTTTTTATTCAACGCGGGATCTGTTAGCTGCGGATTGGGGACGAACGCGGAGGCGGAATTCTGGGAAGAGGTAGCGGAGCCGGAGGAATGACGACGATGGAACTGCGCCTGAGTTTGTTGCGTGGAGCAGCAGATCGGGAACAGGGCCGCCAGAGCGGCAACCGTAAATCCTGGGGCGCATCGGATCGAATTCATAACATCCTTTATGCTAGCAGTGAACGAAATTCCCAGCCGCCATTGCGCGATTTGCATCCGGCGGCGCTTCCCTTGGCAGGATGCCGAGTGGGACTTGCTTCCCTGTTTCGTTATAGTCTTTTCAACGTATGCTGCGTTGGCTGGTACATCTACGAAGGACGGTCGTCAACAGCCTCAGCAATGACGTCCTGATGCTGGCGCGGGCAGGCGCGTACTCAGCCATCCTGTGCGTCTTCCCCATTGTTCTGCTGGCCGCCGCAGTGCTCGCCACTTCCCCCGCCGCGGAAGTGGTGCGCGCGGAACTCCGAACCATGCTGTATCAGATGTTTCCGCCGGACGTTCCGCCGCTGGTGCTTGCGTATTTTCAAGGGCAGCACCGCTCGTTCCGGCTGGTGCTGTCGTCGGCGACCGTGTTCCTGCTGGCATCCAACAGCGTGATGACCACGCTGATGGAAGCGATGCGGCGCGCGTACAGGATTCCAGCAGGCGCGTGGAGTATGTCGCGTCAAATTCTGATTGCGTTTGTGCTGACGTTTCTGTCGTTTTTCCCGCTGGCCCTGGCCTCCATGTTCGTCGTGTTCGGACATCAGATTGAAACCTGGATGCTGTATCAGTCGCTGTCCGACGTTCGGTCGTATGTGATCATTCTGGCGCGCATCGTGCGTTGGCTGTTGGCGCTGACTACCAGCATCGCTTTGCTCGCCATTATTTATCACATGGGCACTCCGCGGACGCAGTCCTGGCGCAAGGTGCTTCCCGGCTCCATTTTGGCAACGGCGCTGTGGTTTCCGTCGACGCTGGCTTTCGGCTGGTATGTCACCCGCCATGCGCACTACCGGCAGGTGTACGGTTCGCTGGGCGCGGGAGTGGCACTGCTGGTATGGCTCTACATCATCCTGGTCAGCGTGATGATTGGGGCGGAGTTCAACGCGGAAGTCTTTCCCAAACAGAAACGCGAACCCGCGCCGGGTCGCCGCCAGGAGCATTAGCCTTCGCCAGCTTTGCGCTGCTTCATCTGCCTCCAACATTGCACCTATTACAATGAAAGGGTCAAGTCAATTTCCCTTATGGAGCGTGCATGCACACATCGCTTTCTTCGGCGAGTTCTTCCCCCGGCGCGCGGCGCGCAAAGATCGTTGCCACCATTGGGCCCGCCAGCAACACAGAAACTGTCTTTCGCAGCCTGCTGCGCGCGGGCATGGACGTGGCGCGGATAAATTTCTCGCACGGCACGCATCCGGAAAAAGTGAAGCTGATCCAGTTGATCCGCAGGGTGTCCGCCGAGGAGGGCAAGAACATCTGCATCCTGGCCGACCTGCAAGGGCCGAAGATCCGCACCGGCAGGCTGAAAAATCGCCTCCCGGTCTCGCTGAAAACCGGCCAGCATCTGACCATTACGCCGCGCGACATTCCGGGGACCCCCGCCGTGATTGGGACGACGTTTCCGACGCTGGGAGAAAATCTGGAAGAAGGTTCGCGCATTTTGCTGTCCGATGGGCTGATCGAACTGCGAGTTCGACGGATTCGCGGGGCCGATGTGATCTGCGAAGTGATCAACGGCGGCCCGCTGGGCGAATACAAGGGAATCAATCTGCCGGGAATCTCGGTGCGCGTGCCTTCCCTGACCCCGAAAGATGAAATCGATCTTGCCTTCGCCATCCAGCATGACCTGGACATGGTTGCGGTCTCGTTTGTGCGGACGGCGGAGGATGTGCGGCTGGTGCGGCATCGCGTGGCCGCACTGGGAGCGGAAACCTGGATCATCGCCAAGCTGGAAAAACCGCAGGCCATTGAGCAACTGGAAGGCATTCTGGAAGTTGCCGACGGGGTGATGGTAGCGCGCGGAGATTTGGGCGTGGAAATGTCCCCGGAGAAAGTTCCCGCGATCCAGAAGCGGGTGATTCGCCGCGCCGCCGAGTTGCGCAAGCCGGTGATTACGGCGACGCAGATGCTGGAGTCGATGATTGAGAATCCCCGGCCCACCCGCGCCGAGGCCAGCGACGTTGCCAACGCGATCTACGACGGCACTGATGCCGTGATGCTTTCCTCGGAGAGCGCCGCCGGAAAATATCCGGTTGAGTCCGTCGCGATGATGGCCAAGATCGTCGCCGAAACCGAAATGCAGATGCGCGCCGACGCCCAACGCTATCCGTATCACATCAACCGGGGACTCTCGATTCCGGAGACCATCTGCGAATCGATGGCGCACGCCGCTGAAGATCTCGACCTGGCGGCCATCGCCGTGTTTACTGAAAGCGGCACCACCGCCCGCCTGCTGTCCAAATATCGCCCGGTCCCGCCGATTTTCGCGTTGAGCGGCGTGGCAAAAACCATTCGCCGCATGTCGCTGCTGTGGGGAGTAAATTCGGTCCAGTGCCAGAAAATGCTGCATACCGACCAGATGGTGGACACGGCCGAGCGTCTACTGTCGGAGTCCGGAGATGTGCGAGAGGGTCAAATTCTGGGCATCGTCGCCGGTACGCGCACCAAGACGGGATCGACAAATTTTCTGCGACTGCACACGGTCGGAGACGGCGAGCGTTTTTCACGCAAGCATGTGGGACCGGCAAAGCCGAAAAAGAAAAAGGCGAAAGCGGCACGGCAAGCGGCTGCGACAGTTTCCACAACGTAGGCTTGTTCAGTGTTCCCGGTTTGCGGATGTCATGCCCTTCCACCATTTGCCTTCGCCGCGGCGACTTCCGCGCGATTACTATGGAGTGAAAAATTTTACAATAGACATTCGTCACCGACTACACTTAGTCAGTTATGAAAACACGCCTGACAACGCTTGAATTATGCGCTGGAGCTGGTGGCCAAGCTTTGGGACTTGAGGAAGCTGGGATCGATCATGCCGGTCTTATTGAGATCGATCACTACGCCTGTACCACTCTGCGTTATAACCGTCCACGTTGGAATGTAATAGAGCAAGACCTGACCACCCTAACAGACGTGTCCGCCTTCAAAGGTGTGGATATTGTCTCAGGCGGTCTCCCATGCCCCCCGTTTTCCAAGGCTGGCAAGCAGCTTGGGGAAAACGATGAGCGCAACATGTTCCCTATAGCCATCGATATTGTCGATCAACTTCGTCCCCGCGCAGTAATGATTGAAAATGTACGGGGTATCCTGGACGCCGTTTTCGAGGATTACCGGAAGTACATCGCAGGCACTCTGAAAAAGCTGGGGTACACGACGGCCTGGCGTTTACTCAACGCATCGGACTTCGGGGTTCCGCAGTTACGTCCGCGTGTGGTTTTTATTGCCGTTCAGTCTGGTTACGCAGATCATTTTGACTGGCCTGAGCCTGGCCAGGTGGCTCCACAGACCGTTGGCGAGTCGCTCTACGATTTGATGGCGGCGAATGGGTGGAAGGGTGCAATGGCTTGGAAGAAGCGCGCCAATGAGATCGCACCCACTATTGTTGGAGGCAGCAAAAAACATGGCGGACCAGACCTAGGCCCTACGCGGGCAAAACGCGCATGGGCTGCTTTGGGTGTAAATGGCCACCTTCTGGCCAATGAGCCGCCAGTACATGATTTTGTCGGGATGCCATGCCTTACTGTCCCAATGATCGCTAGGCTGCAAGGATTCCCTAGCCATTGGACTTTTGCCGGACGGAAGACAAATGCTTATCGCCAGGTTGGCAACGCTTTTCCGCCGCCAGTGGCATCCGCAGTCGCCCGCAAACTTGCCTTTTGCCTCACGGCGCGGCGTCTTGTCAGGGTGAGCTGATGAGTAAGAAGCCAGCCCGTCACACATCTGCGTTCTTCGCAGAGGCCCGTAGAAGCTTTCACGCCGCGCTTCTTGAAAAGGTACTCCTGACGAACAGTGCTGGTATTCCGGCGAACGCTGATAGCAAGAACAACGCAAGCATTGCGATTGCCAAAGGCATCTTATCCCGTTTGGGTCCAGAAATCACCGGCGCGCGTCTTGCCGGACAGATGTCCGGCAACGAATTTGAGGTCATTACCTGCAAGTTCATCAGCCAGACTTTTCCGCATTTGTCCCACCTGCGCCCCGGTGAGTGGACTATCGAGCAGATTAAGGGCAGGGGCCGCACAACCATCGCCCGTTTCGATCAGTATTCGCATCTTGTTGCCCTCGACAAAGCGGCACACAAAGACCCTGAATTGGCCGCAGCCTTGGGAAACGACTACACGATTACACCGGATATCGTTGTCGTACGTGCCCTGGAAACCGATGCCAGCATCAATGCGCCGGAGTTCATTGTCGATGAAGAAGTCAGCCGACACGCCAGCCTGCGAAAGATAAACCAAGGATTCCCTATCCTCCACGCAAGCATCTCCTGCAAGTGGACTCTGCGCAGCGACCGTGCCCAAAACGCCAGGTCCGAGGCGCTCAATCTTATCCGCAACCGGAAGGGCAGGCTGCCGCATGTCGTTGTTGTCACTGGTGAGCCTCTTCCCAGCAGGCTGTCATCTATCGCACTTGGCACTGGCGATATCGACTGCGTGTACCATTTCGCGCTACCGGAACTCGTGGCATCAGTGAAGGACCTTGGACATGAAGACGCTGCCGAATCGCTGCATATCATGATTCACGGCAGACGGCTGAAAGACATTTCCGACCTTCCCCTCGATCTAGCAGTGTAGGAAGTTGCCGCATGGATAGGCTCAACGCAAAGCGACGCAGCGCTAACATGCGTCAGATCCGGTCTAAGGACACAGCCCCGGAACTTTCTCTACGTCAGGCGCTTCATCGTAAAGGGTATCGTTTTCGCCTCCACCGCAAAAATCTTCCTGGAAAGCCCGATCTTGTGTTTCCATCACGCTGGAAGGTGATTTTTGTTCATGGATGCTTTTGGCACCAGCACCCCGGGTGCCGGGAGGGCAAATTGCCCAATTCACGGCGCGAATACTGGAAGCCTAAACTCGCACGAAATCGGCAGCGCGATGCATTTGCACAGAAAGCCCTAATAAAACAGGGATGGGACGTTCTAGTAGTTTGGGAATGTGAACTTGAGAAAGATACGAGCACTACTCTTGAACATATCTTGCGGTTTCTTGGACCCGCGGGCGGTCCACCCCTCCGGTAAACATCCTACAATTGATTCCTTATGGGCTATATCCGCGTTCTTTCCGATCAGGTGGCGAACCAGATCGCCGCTGGCGAAGTGGTGGAGCGGCCCGCGTCTGTGGTGAAGGAGTTGCTGGAAAATTCGCTCGACGCCGGGGCGCAGCGCATCCGCATCGATGTGGAAGCGGGTGGCCGCAAGCTGATCCGCATTGCGGACGATGGCTGCGGCATGGTGCGCGACGATGCGCTGCTGGCCTTCGAGCGCCATGCGACATCGAAGATCCATTCCAGCGACGATCTGCTGGAGCTGACGACGCTCGGCTTTCGCGGCGAGGCGCTTCCCTCCATCGCATCGGTGGCGCGGGTGCGCCTCGCCACTCGCTCCGCCGAAGAAGCGGTGGGCACGGAGATGGAAATTGCCGGCGGGAAAATCCTGCGCGTGGCAGACTGCGGCATTCCCGCGGGGACAACGCTCGAGGTGCGCGATCTTTTTTTCAACACGCCCGCGCGCAAGAAATTCCTGAAGGCGGAGCAGACGGAGTTGTCGCACATCGCGGCCCTGGCCACGCATTATGCGTTGGCCAATCCGACCAAGCATTTTGAGCTGCATAGCGCCAGCCACGCGCTGTTGGAAGCCCCGGCGGTGCAACAGGTTTCCGAACGCATTTTTCAGATTTTCGGGCGGGATGTGCTGGACCAGTTATTGCCGGTCGCGGCGGAAACGAACTTCGAGCACGCAGGCATTCCCGAACCGCCGCCGTGGAAGCGCGGGGAGGATTGGCAGCCGCAAACGCCCGGGCTGCTGCGTCTGCATGGGTTTGTTTCGCGGCCGCAACTGCAAAAGCTGAATCGAAATTCCATGTACGTGTTCGTCAATCAGCGGCTGATTCGCGACCGAATCATGCTGCATGCGCTGACCGAGGCGTACCGCAACGTGATTCCGCCCACGTCGTTTCCTGTTGTGCTGCTGTTTCTGGAAATGCCGCCGCAGGAGGTGGATGTGAACGTGCATCCAGCCAAAACGGAGGTCCGCTTTCGGCAACAGGGGTTTGTGCATGATTTCGTTCGCGACGCAGTTCGAAATTCCATCGTCAGAACGCGGCCGGCGGCCAGTTTTCTCGCCGCGCTCAGCGATCACGCGGCGATGACGCCGGCCCTGGTGCCGGATCTGTCGCCGCTGCCCGGCGCGCCGGAACCGGCGGATGGCTCGACACGCGGGCCTGGCAGCATGGAAACTCAGGTCTCAGAGGCGAGCCCCCCGCTCGACTCGCCTTCGGCTCGCTCAGGGCAGGCTTTCGACAAGCTCAGGGCAGGCTCTGGGGCACCCGGCCAAGCACCCGGCTCGATTGACTCTGGGACAGTTTCTCCTGGGGCCGTAACGTTTCAGGATTCCGACCCGGTACCCTCCCTCGATGATGCCGAGCGTTTTGAATTGCGGTCGCCGCCGATTTCTCCAACTGCGCAAGGGCTGCCGTTTTTGCCGGGCAGCGCAGCCATTCCGACGCCGCAAGAGGACGCCGAGGACATCGCTCCGCCCACGCTGAACGGCCTGGCCAGCCTGCGACCACTGGGGCAGTTGGAAGAATCCTTCATCCTTGCCGTGAATGAAGAGGGTCTGTGGATCATCGACCAGCATGTCGCGCATGAGCGGGTGCTGTTTGAAAAGATCGTTCGCGATCGGGATGTTGAACAGGTGCAGCGCCAGCGGTTGTTGATGCCGGTGCTGATTGATTTGAAACCGGAGCAGATGCCTCTGTTCGCCGCGATTGCAGCGGAACTGGAGCGCAATGGCTTTGAGGCGGAGCCGTTTGGGCCGCGCACGCTGGCGGTGAAAGCCACGCCGGTTGGGCTGGTCGGGCGCGAACTGGAACGTACGCTGGTCGAGGTGCTGGAGCAGACGGAGCGGGAACAGCAGGCACAGAACCTGGACACCCTGCGGCTGCGCATCGCGGCGTCCATCGCCTGCCACGCGGCCATCAAAATCCACACACCGCTGGAGATGGGAAAAATGGAGTGGTTGCTGGCGGAACTGGCGAAAACCGAGCACCCGACCAGTTGCCCGCA
>JAJYVR010000070.1 GCA_021791935.1 Acidobacteriota bacterium | reverse complement strand
TGCCCAGGAGCTCATCACCCTGGAACCGCACGTGCTAACCACAGGCAACCACATCTGGGACAAGCGCGAGATCATCGACTGGATGCACACCGTTCCCGCAGACAGTCACGAGCGGCCACGGCGTCTGCTGCGGCCGGCGAATTATGCCCCGGGGGTGCCCGGCCATGGCGTCTACGAAGGGAAATTGGCGAACGGGACGGCCTATGCCGTCATCAACCTGCAAGGTCGCGTCTTTATGGCCGCGAGCGACGATCCTTTCCGCGCTGCCGATGCGGTCCTTGAAAAGTTGGCGGCGAAAGTGATCCTGGTGGATTTTCACGCCGAGGCAACGTCGGAAAAAGTCGCGCTGGGATGGTATCTCGATGGCCGCGTGACTGCCGTGCTGGGGACCCATACGCATGTGCCGACCGCGGACGCGCGCGTGTTGCCGGGCGGCACCGCATTTCAAACCGACGTGGGCATGAGCGGGCCATACGACAGCGTCATTGGCGTCGAAGTGGAGCAGGTGCTAGACCGGTTTTTGCGCGGCATGCCGGCGAAATTCGATGCGGCCAAGAAAAACCCTAAGATGTGCGCGGCTCTGATTGAATGCGACGCGACGACTGGACGAGCGGAGTCGATCCGCCATTTTATGTTGGGCGAATAGTTTTCCCCTGCATTTTTCTCTCTGAGTATTCGTGCAGATATACTTGCTTCTGAACTGCAGTGAGACGCTTCCAGTGTGGATGACGAAATGGATCTCTTCGCATATCTACCTCCGGTTGGGCCTCATTAAAACTTACATCAGAAAGAGCTGCTAATTTGTCTTCAGCAGTTCGTTTCTTGCCAGTGTTCGTGAATTCAACGACGGTGTGGCATCCCTTGCAGAGCGACCAAATCTTATCGTCATCCATTCCTAGCATAACCTCGTCATCATAGGAAATATGATGGGCTTCTTCAGCATTTCCTCCGCAGCGACGGCATTTGTTTTTATCACGAAGGAGGATGCGTGGCCTTATCTCTTTCTTCCATAGCCTGGTCTTCAGGTAATCCGGGTATTCCAGCGAGAGGGGATCGACCTTGTTTCTCCAGCCACGCTGCTTCTTTAGCTCCTCTCTTTCTTTGAAGGCTGTTTCCAACTCGGCCATCTGCATACTAAACTCTTCGTCGGTCATCATAGCAATCACCTAACTTTAGCTTGTTGTGCACTCCGCAAACCTACCAAAAGAATAAGGCCGGGCATCCATCTGGATGCCCGGTCCTTTTTTTGTGCCACAACTCATTACTGCGTGCTGTGATGGTGGATGGTGCGATGCGTGGGGCGCGGCTTGGCGGTCGGTGGCGCTATGCCGTCCTTCATGATGATCATCGGCGGGTTCTGGGTATACGAGTCGAAGGTTGCGATCAAGTTCACCACAGAACCGATGGCGGGCGGCGTTTTCAACGGGGTCTTCATGTTGATCGTGAAGTCCGCCTTGTTCGACTGCTGCGCATCGTCGGACACGGCCAGTTGCACAGAGTCCGGAGTCGCCGAGATGACCTTTCCAGGGACCTTGGTGGTCAAACCCTTCATCGTGTCCCAGACCTTGCCGGCGTCGTCCGTGGTCCCGTTGGCAAGGACAAATTCCTTGTCCGTCAGGGCCATGGTTTTCAGGTCGGGCGTGGATGTGACGGCGTTGTGGGCCAGCTCCTGCGGAGACGGCGGCGGCGGCGCGGGCGCAATGGTGAATCCGGCAGGCGGATTCAAGGAAGCCTTGGCCTGTGCCTGCACTTGATCGAACCCATCCATGCCGCCGTGGTATTTCTTGTACCAGTATTGGGCAGCCTTCAGGATCTCGTCCTTGGCGGGCTCGGGAGCATAGGCGGCGGCGCGGGACAGATACCAGACTGCCTTGACCAGGTCCTGCGGCTGTTGCTGGACGTACGCCGTGCCCAGTTGATAGGTATCTTCAATTCCGGGTCCGGCAGTCGTCTGTTGTTCCGGCATCGCTTTCAGCTCCGCCAGGAAATACTTGATCGCATCCGCGTAATTCTTTTTCTCAAGATCGTCGCTGGCAATCGCGCCGTCAAAGAGATACGTTACCTGGGCCTTCATCTTGTCGTAATTTGCAGCGTCCGCGCCGGAAGGCGCGGGAGCATTCAGACCCGCCTGGGAGTCTTTGGCCGCTTCATCCAGCAACGGCATTGCGTCGGCGGGATTCGTCTTTTGTCCCGCTTCCGCGCGTAGAACGTACGCGCTGGTCACCAGAGCGCGCAAGTCCGTCGGATCGACCTGCAGCACTTTGCGCGCCGTATCCAGCGCCTTGGCGGTGTTGCCGGTCTGCATATAAGTATCCATCAGGATTTCCAGCACTTGCTGCTTGACGACGCTGTCGGGATATTGCTGCAAAAACCCTTCGATCGCCGATTCCTTGCCCTGGGGCGTCGGCTGACTGATGGCAGCGTTGTAGGCGTTGTATTCCGCAGGATTTTTGATGGTGATCGTGCCCGAACCTGCACTTTGCGCCTGCAACATCGAGGGAGCGGCACCCATGGCGGAGCTGGCCAGCGCCAGCACCGTGACGTACAAAATCTTTTTCTTCATCGATCACTCCTCGCGAACGAGTGTTTCATTGGGACTCTAGAATTATGCCACGCGCCTGCCTGCCAGTGTCGCGCCCGCGCGCCGTTCCGGGAACCTGCAACGGAAACATCGCGACGAATGGCTTTGACTGGACAGACTATGCCGCATTTATGTGGTTAGCAGGATTATAAGACCGAACGATCCGGCTCGTGTCAGTATTCCACCCAGTGTCCATCCGGCGCAATAGCCTTTCGCTATGTACGATGCAAAGAGGGGTCTACCTGACATGAAACATTGGCCTGTAAAGCTGGGAAATGTACGGTTGCTGGTCCTTGGCCTGGCGCTGACGCTGCTGGCGGCGTTGTGGTTGATCGGCAGAATTTTCGGTTGACGGTCTGGACGGAGGCGCGTCCATCGCACAACATCGACCCCTGTGAGGAGCAAAACAGTGGAACACCCTTTCATGCTCGCCGGACAAATTGCTGTTGTCACCGGCGCCAGCCGCGGAATTGGCGCCGCGATCGCGCACAAGCTTGCTTCGCTAGGCGCACACGTTGTCTTGACAGCGAGGGACCAGGAGCAACTCGGCAAAGTCGTCGCCGAGATTCAGGCGGAGGGTGCCCATGCTGAATCTCACCTGTGCGATCTGACGCAGCCGGCGCAGATCGAAAGCTTTGCGCGGCGCGTATTGGAAGCCCACGGACGCTGCGACATTCTCGTCAACAATGCGGGCATGGGATGGTTGCAGGGTCCGCTGCATGAAACACCTCCCGAGGTTTGGGAACGGCAGTTCGCGCTAAATCTGCGGGCGCCCTACTTGATGCTGCGCGCATTCGCGCCCGCCATGATCGCGGCCAAGCGAGGCCACATCGTCAACATCTCTTCCCTGGCAGGGAAGAATCCCGTGCCTAACGGGGCCGCCTATGCGGCGACAAAATGGGGATTGAATGGCATGATGGTTTCCGCCGCCGAGGAGTTGCGGCAGCATCAGGTGCGAGTGTCGCTGGTCGCGCCGGGGACGGTGCGGACGGAATTCGGATCGGGACAGTCCGCGCACAAATCGGCATTGGGAGCCATCGCGCCGGAGGACATTGCGAACATTGTCGCGTTGCTGGCGACCCAGGCCGACCAATCGTTCATCAGCGAAGTGCAGATTCGACCGACCCAGAAAAAGTAGGATTTTCGGAGTTGGATGGGCGGGGATTCGGGGCAGAGACCTACCGATTTCTAGGGCCTGATTCCACTGCACGCACAACAGCTTGGGTTCTGGACTTCTTATCCACAACCCACTGTATCTTATATTGACCCGAGGCCTTGGCAGGACTAAAGTGGAGCCATCGGCAGGCTCGTTTCAGGCCGCCGCAACGCTGTCTCCCAGGGGTGTCGATTGCTCGAACTTAAGCGCATTCATATTCTCGGCTTCAAGTCCTTCTGCGATCGCACGGAAGTGTTGCTCGACAGCAACGGCGTCACTGCAATTGTAGGCCCCAACGGATGCGGCAAATCCAATATTTCCGATGCCATCAGCTGGGTGCTGGGCGAGCAGTCGGCGAAGGACTTGCGCGGCATCAAGATGGAAGACGTTATCTTCTCCGGTACGCGGGAGCGGAAACCGACCGGCATGGCCGAGGTGTCGCTGGTCCTGATCGATCCGGAGGTGTATCGGCCGGCGAACATTCATCGCGGGCCGGAGATGGTGGAAGACGATTGGGACGAGGCGGCGGTGCGATCGCAGGCAGCGCGGGAGACGGAAGAGATCATCGCGGAACTGCAGCCGGGCCAGGTGATCGAAGAAGCGGATACGGAACCCACTTCTCAGAAGCGAGATGTGGTGCGCCCTGGGGACCACGAAGCCGAGACTGCTGTGGATGCGAGCGCGGTGGTGCTGAAAATTCGCCGCCGTAAATTTCAACGGAACCACGCGCAGGATGGTGAAATCGTTATCTCGCGACGCCTTTTCCGCACCGGCGAAAGCGAATATCTGCTGAACGGAAAGCTTTGCCGTCTGCGCGACATCCACGATGTGCTGATGGGCACGGGACTCAGTTCCGACTCCTACGGAATCATCGGGCAGGAGCGCATTGGCCAGTTGTTGAGCAGCAAACCGCACGAGCGCCGGGCAATCATCGAGGAAGCTGCCGGGATCACGCGCTTCAAAACGAAGAAGCATCTGGCGGAGCTGCGGCTGGAGCAGGCGAAGCAAAATCTTGCGCGCGTGAACGACATTTTCGATGAAGTGGCGCGCCAGATGAATTCTCTGAAGCGCCAGGCGTCCAAGGCGGAACGTTACGGCGCGCTACGCGACGAGCTTCGCCAAAGGCTGCGGGTGGCGATTGCGACCAGGATTTCGCTGACCGATGCGGCAGCCGTAGCGGTCGCGACGGAACTGGCGCAGTTGACGACTGAGATCGATGCGCTGACAGAGACCATTGCCGCGGTCGATCAGCAGCGGGCGGTTGCCGTTGCCGAGGGCTACACGCGGGAACAGCAGGCACGCGACGCCGCGACCAGCGCCAACAACGCCTCTATCGAGCTGGAACGAACGCTGGGACAACTGAAAGCCAATCAAGATCGCGCCGCGGACCTGACGCTGCGACTGCAGGCTGCGCAGGCGGATCTGGGGCAAACGCAGCAGCAACTGACGGGGTTGGAAGCGGAGCGCACGCAGCAACAGGCGTTTTTAGCGCAGGCGCAACAGGCCGTCGATCTGGCACGGCAAGACATGCAGGCGCGGCAAAATGCGTTTCAGTCGGCGACCGCCGAATTGGCGTCGGTGAACGAGCGCATGGAAACCTCTCGCCGCCAGATGCTGCACTGGATGACGCAGGCCAACCAGGTGCGCAACCAGATCAGCCAGGGGGAAGCCAGCCTGGAAGGCTACCAACGGGAAGCGGAACGATTGGCGACCGAGCGTGCGGGCGTTCACGGCGAACTGGAAAAATTGGGCATCGAGCGCGGCCAGGTCTCGCTGAACTTTGCCTCCGCCAGCACTGCCCTGCAGGACGCCGAAGCCGAGTTAACGGCCTTGCGCGCTGAACTGGAAACCCAGCGCACCGAGGAAGCCGCCTCTCGCCGGCAGGCGGACCAACTGCGCGCCGAGCAAGCCACGTTGCAGGGGCGCAGCAATTCTCTGGAATCCCTGATTCGGGAACACAGCTACTCGACAGACACGGTCCGTCAATTGTTGCGCACCAACACCATGGAAGGCGGCCACGCGCCGGTGGGCGTGCTGGCGGATTTCGTTGAAGTTTCCGATCAATATGAAACGGTGGTCGATGAATTTCTGCGCGACGAGTTGAATTTCATCGTGGTGAAAAGCTGGAATGACGCGCAGGAAGGCATGCGGGTGCTGAAGACCGACGTGGATGGACGGGCGACGTTCCTGGTGCATCCGGACGATTCGCAGGCGAAGTTTTCTTTCGCGCCGGGAACGGTGCAACCGCTCAGCGAAGCTCGCGACGGCGTGGTGCGGTTGAAAGATTGCATTCGCGTGCTGGACGGTTTCGGCAGTTCGCTGGAAGTGATTCTGCCCAAGCTGCGGCACGGCTATGTGGTGCCGAACTCTGAAGTCGGAAAGTCGCTGGCGCTGGAAAATCCGGAAGCATTTTTCCTCTCGCCGAACGGGGAATGTTTTCACAATGTCACCGTGACCGGCGGCAAACCGAGCGTGGAAGGCCCTTTGGCGCTGAAGCGTGAATTGCGCAGCACGCAGCAATCGCTGGCGGGAGTGGAAGAGTCTCTGGCCGCCGCGGAGATGGAAACGGCCAAGCTGGCCCACCTGGTGGCGGAGTTGTCGCAGCGGATTGAAATCAAGTCCGCCGAGCGGCGCAAGGCAGAGCAGGAATCTGCGCACAGTGGCGCTGCCCTGCGGCAATTGGAAGCTGAAGTGGGGCGCCTGGAACGGCGGTTGAGTGAATGGACGCTGCAGGCGGAGCGCAATACCGCGGCGCAGGCCGAAAAAACTGAGTGGCTGACGCAGCGGCGTGAGGAAGTCGAACGGCACGAGCAGCAGCGGCTTGAATTTGAACAGCAGTTGAACCAAGCGCAGGGCTCGCTGGAGGTCCTTCGGGCCGCCCGCGATGCGGCGCAGGAGCAGATGTCCGCGGCCTCCGTCGAGTTGGCGGGCCTGGAAGAGCGGCGACGGGGCGCGGTTAGCTCTGCCGAGCGGCTGGACCGCATGGTGGCGGGACTCGAACAGCGCGTGCGTCAGTTGCAGCAGATGATTGCGTCCGGTGATGCCGAGCAGAAGCAGCGCGTGCTGGAGCAGGAGCGGTTGCAGCTTCGCAGCCAGGAGTTGGAAACGACGCGCACGACGGCGCGGCAACAGGCGGAAGAGCTGGCGCAGCAGTCGGCGGCACTTCGCCAGCAAGCGGCGGAGGTGGAGCAGCAGGTTCGCGCTTTGCGTGTTGAGTTGGAGGCATTCCGCGACCGCCGCAGTGAGGCGGCTGCGCGGGCCGCGCGCCTGTCCTCCGACCTGGCGCATCTGGAAGAAACCTGCATGCAGGACCTTTCCGTGCCTGCGGATGAATTGCGCGCGGATGAAGCGCTGATCCGTCTGGAAGCCGAGCCTCTTGCGTTGGAAGAAGAAGCCTGTCGCGGCATCAAGCAGAAGCTTGAATCGATGGGGCCGGTGAATATGATGGCGCTGGACGAGTACAAGGAAGCGTCCGAACGCCATGCGTTCCTGGAAACGCAGCGTAAAGACCTGATCGACTCGATCGAAAATACGCAGAACAGCATTCGCGAAATTGAAGTGGTGCTGCGCAGCAAGTTCGAAGAGGCCTTCGCGGCCATCAATGAGAATTTCTCGGCTGCGTTTACCCATCTGTTCGGCGGGGGCCAGGCATTCATGAAACTGACGGACCAGGAGAACTCCGATGAAAGCGGCGTCGACATCATCGCTTCCCCTCCGGGAAAGAAATTGCAGAACATCCTTCTGCTCTCCGGCGGAGAGAAGGCGCTGACAGCGTTGTCGCTGCTGATGGCGATTTTCCAGTTCCAGCCCAGCCCGTTCTGCGTGATGGATGAAGTCGACGCCGCGCTGGATGAATCGAATGTGGGGCGGCTGGCGAACATGCTGCAGAAGATGAGCGTGCACACGCATTTCATCGTGATTACACACAGCAAACGCATGATGCAGGCAGCCGATGCCATCTTCGGGGTGACCATGCAGGAGCCCGGCGTCTCGAAGATCGTTTCGGTACGCCTGGGCCATGATCGCGCGCTGGAGAGGGCCTCCGCCTGAGACCCGGAAGAACTGTCCTCATGCAAGCAAATCGTGCCTGAACGCATCCGTCGTTGTAAGCTGCTATCCAGAGACGAATTCGCATGAGAGGCCCAAGGGTATGCCAGAAGCACTTCTGCAAGCCGACCTTCCTAACCTGAAGCTGCACGCACGCGGGAAGGTCCGGGACATTTACGCAGTCGGCGATAAGTTGTTATTGATCGCCACCGACCGAATCTCCGCCTTCGACCACATTTTGGCAACCGGCATCCCGGACAAAGGGAAAATCCTTACCCAGATTTCCCTGTTCTGGTTTCGTCTGCTGTCCGACCTGGTACCGACCCATCTGATCACCGCCGATGTCAACCTGTATCCGGAGGCCCTGCAGCCGTATCGGCAGATGTTGCATTTCCGTTCCATGCTGGTGAAGCCGGCGGAGATTTTCCCCATCGAGTGCGTGGTCCGCGGCTATCTGACCGGCTCCGGATGGACGGAGTATCAGGCAACTGGCAGCGTGTGCGGCATCGCTCTGCCGTCGGGGCTGGTGGAGTCGGACCGCTTGCCGGAACCGATCTTCACTCCAGCGACCAAGGCCCCAGCGGGCGAGCACGACATGAACATTTCCATGGAAGAGATGGGCCGTCGCATCGGGCAGACCAACGCGGAACTGCTGCGCGACCTGAGCCTGATGATCTATGACCGCGCTTCGCGCCATGTGGATGGGCAGGACATGATCCTTGCCGACACCAAATTTGAGTTTGGCCGCACGGCGCAGGGAGTGTTGCTGGCAGATGAAGTTTTGACGCCGGATTCCTCGCGCTATTGGTGGAAGAGCAGCTACCAACCCGGCGGTCCGCAGATTTCCTTTGACAAGCAGTTCGTGCGCGACTATTTAGTAGAGAGCCACTGGAACAAGCAGGCCCCGGCCCCAGCGTTGCCTGACGATGTGGTGGCACGAACACAGGAAAAGTATCTGGAAGCGTTTCGCCGCATTACCGGGCGCAATTCGCTGCACTAACCCGGCCCCCTCCCAATTGCCGTATATATTTTCCATTTACGCGCAGCGATAACAAGACTGCTAGAATTCCTTTGACCCTCCATTGCGATTCGGGAGAGCCGATTTCGGCTGGTATGACACTTTTCGATTGGTTCATTGTCGTCGTCATTGTTCTATCGGCCATCATGGCGGCATCGCAAGGGCTCGTACTGGAGGTCGTCTCGCTGGCCGCCCTGGTTCTGGGCCTGTGGCTGGCCTTCTGGAACTACGGCCTGTTGGCAGCGCCGTTGTCGCACGCGATCCACTCCGCGGGCGTTGCGGATGTGGTGGCGTTTCTGTTGATTGCGCTGGGCGTCATGCTGGTCGTCGGCCTCATCGGCAGGGCCATGTCCAAAGTGGCGCACACCGCCGGACTGGGCGGACTGGACAGTTTATTGGGAGCAGTTTTTGGAGCGGTTCGCGGCTGTTTTCTGGTGGTGGTTGCTATCATTTCAATAGCCGCCTTTATGCCGCGGAAAACATGGCTGAACGGATCGAAGCTGGCGCCTTACTTTCTGTCCGCGGCCAACGACTTTTCCGCCGGGGCGCCTGCAGAATTGCAACATAAGATTCGAGAGGGAGTGGCCATCATCAAGCAAGGTCCAGAATGGATCCAATTCCACTTGCATCCTCCCCCAGCCACACGTTAGAACATTGAGTAGACTTTTCGAAACATTTTCTCCGCAATCAGAGCCATTCACTGCCGCAGATTTCGCAACCCGGATCAGAGAGGTCGTCAAGTGAAACGCGAATTGGATAATCTTGTCGTACAGATGTACGCCAGTGGCACCACCTACGAAGAGGCTGTCCGCGAGTTTCGCCGCCGTTACATCCAGGAAGTGCTGCGCAACAATAAAGGCAACCAGTGCAAGGCTGCGCGAGAACTCGGGATACACCGCAATACGTTGAGCCGCACCTTGGCGGAATTGGAACTCGATCCCGTCCAGATCAAGCTGGGGCTGAAGCGTCCTCCTCGCGGGGAGCACGTTGTTCTTCCCGCGGTGCAACTGATACGCTCAAGATAGCGACCCTTCTTTGGGTAAGGCAGTGTATTGGCGCGTGGCAAAGGACCCTTTAACGCAGCACCGTATCCTCCACAACACACTCTTGAACTGCGTCCCACGCTGGGCCTCGACTACGGTTCGGTGGAATCGCATGGTCAGGAGCCTCTCGCATCGAGCGCGGGGACCGGCAAGGCCTCCACGCGTCGCAATCTCCCCATGGCAAAAGAAACTGATGGCTGCCGGCCTGACGCTGTCGCTGGCGATGTTTCCCTTTCTCTATGTCCCGCAAGCCGTCGCCCAGGACACCCCTTCCTCGACAGGAGCGCCAGCCTCCACCGCGGCCGCGTCGGCGCACGAGCCCGCAACCGTTCCAGTGCCAAGCCCGCAACAGGTTGCCAAGGCAAGAGAGTATTTTCGTAAGGGCACGCGCGCGCTGCGGTCGCGGAATTCATCGCAGGCCCTGACGCTGTTTGCGAAGGCCCACCTGCTGGACCCCGGCAATGGCCCTTATCTGGCTGCGTACGAACTGGCGCGGCAGCAGTGGGTGGGCGGACTGTTGCTGACGGCCAGCCAGGACCAGCAAGCCGGCAAGACCGCATCGGCGAAGCAGCAACTGGAACAGGCGTTGAGCCTCGATCCTGACAATCCGTATGTTCGCGAACATATCCAGTCTCTGGATTTGGAACAAGAGCCCGCGGTCATTGAGGCGACGCCGATGCCGAAGTTTTCCACCGGCCTGATCGAACTGGCTCCTGCTCCCATTCAATCCACGTTTCATCTTCGCGGCAATGCGCAGGACATCCTGCACCAGGTCCTTTCCACGTATGGAATTGCCGCGATCCTGGACGACTCCGTTCCTACCAAGGAAATCCAGATGGACTTGGACCATGCGACCTTCGCCGAGGCATCCACTGCTATCTCACTGGCAACGGGGACTTTCTGGGTCGCTTTGGATCCGACGCACGTGCTGGTTGCCAAAGACACGAAAGAGAACCGCAAAAAATTCGATCGGCTGCTGCTGGAAACCGTCTTTCTTCCGGGATTGGACAAGACGGAAATGGTCAACACCGTCAACATCGTGAAGAATGTCTTTGGGGTCCGCCAGGTTTCCAGCCACGCAGAGCAGGGCACGATGAGTATTCGCGCCCCGGAAAACACGCTGCGGGCGATCAATGCAACGCTGGGGCCGCTGTATCTGGACAAGCCGGAAGTGATGCTGGATGTCCGCGTCTATCAGGTGAACGATTCGCGACAAGAAGACCTGGGGGTCGCATTTCCGCAGCAACTGGGCGTTTTCAACGTGGCATCGCAATTGACCAGTATCATCAGCAGCAACCAGAGCACGATTACGCAATTGATTGCCTCCGGATTGGTGAACCCCGGAGACCTGGCCGGGATTGCGGCCCTGCTGGTCGGGCTGGGGCTGGTGAACGGGACTGTCCTGAACCAGCCGTTCGCGCTTTTTGGCAACGGCCTGACATTGAGCGGTCTTTCGTTCGGCAGCACGACCGCCAATGCCTCGCTGAACATCTCCGACACACGCGAGATCGACCACATCCAACTGCGCGCCGGAGACCTGCAAAAGCAGACGATCAAGATTGGATCGCGCTACCCCATCGTCACGCAAAGCTACTCCGCCGGAACGCAAACGCCGACTGGGAACACCAGCCTTGCAAGTTTGTTGGCGGGGCCGAGCGCGACAGCCGCCGCCAGTACGAACCCGCTGGCCTTGGCGCCGACCGTGCAGTATGTGGATCTGGGGCTGACGGTCAAGGCGCTTCCCCGCATCCTGCAAAGCAACGACGTGCAGATGCAGATGGAGGTCACCATGGCCTCGTTGGCGGGAGCGTCTGTCAACGGTTCGCCGATCATCAACAATCGCGACTTCATCACCACCATCCAGATTCCCGACGGCGGCACGGCGCTGGTCACCAGCGCGATAAGCAACACCGAATCGACGTCCTTGTCCGGCATTCCAGGGCTGAGCGAGTTGCCGGGATTTGGATGGACGGCCAGCCCCACCACTCAGTTGACGGTTGGCAGGCTTTTGATTGTCATCACGCCACACATCGTCAGTGCTACCCACACTCGAACCGCTTCCAGAATGCTGTTCCTGCCCCAGGGAGATACCGGGCAGTAGAACTGACTTCCTGCCGTGGCTTTCCTTACCAGCTCCTCAAGTCGCCGCCTAGTCAACCGTCCGCAGCGTCAGGGCACGATTTTTCCGCAATTGGGGACGCTACCGGGCCGTGACGTCCAATTGCAGCGGAAGCGTCTTGGGCGGATTGCAAGCTCGATTGTCGCAGGCCTGGTAGCGGAGCTGGCCGTGCATTGTGTAGTGGCCTGCCTGGGCGTGGAGTCGAACGAGCACGCTGAATTCGCCTGTATACACGCTCAGGGTGTCTTTCGGCGAGAATTGAAAATGATAGTCCACGCCCTGGGGATAGTCGACGCGAGCCACCTGTACGCCGGCTGTTTTGTCGAGAGTGAGCGCGGTCGGAATCAGAAATTGCGAATGCGGCGTATGGGAATTGATATGCAGGCCATCCTGAATCAGGAAGCGCAGTTCGATGTCTTTTGGCGCGCTCGCCGGCGCAGATGCCTTGACGGCAAGTTGCGGGGAAGAAACCATCCGCACCCACTGTTTGGACTTGGGAGCGCCGAAACCGATCCCGCGCGGACCCGGCTGCCATGCCGATTGGGCCGCTAAGGCCCCGGCACATACGGTTCCCGCAGCCAAGATGAGAACGATCGCGGACTTCCCTGTCGGCACGCTCAAGCCCCCTTGGCGAGAATCTTTTGAATATTGGCTTCCATTTCGCTTTCGGAGATCAGTCCGCCAGATTCGACAATCACCTTGCCGTCGCGGTCAATGTAGTAGGACGTCGGCAGATAATCGATGCCGCCGTAGGCCTTGTTCATCTGGTCGTCGTACATCAGCACCGGATAATCCACGCCCATTTTGGCCGTGAAATCGCTGACCTCTTTGGTGGAACCGTCATCCTCTGAAATCCCCAGCACAGTAAATCCCTGGGAGGCATATTTTTTCTGCATATCGATCAGCCACGGCATTTCCAGCTTGCACGGGCCGCACCAGGTGGCCCAGAAATTCAGCAGCACGGCCTTTCCCTTGTAATCCGCAAGCGAAACGGTTTTGCCGTCCACAGTCTTCAGGGTAAACGCAGGGGCTGGTTTATCCAGGAAATCGGGCAGGCCCTGCGCGGACGGAGAATTTTCATCCGGACTGGCGGTCGTCGCGGCAGCATTTCCTGAGTTTGCCGAAGGCGCGCCTAGAAACTTGCGCAGCTCCGGCGACGCGGTCTGCGCAGGCGGGGGCGTATTCATCGCCTTTCTCATCCGGTACGCCATCACTCCCGACCAGATCATTGCCGTCATGCCTGCGACCAAAATCAGGACGACGATTGCACTGCGCTTCATGAATGCTCCTCGATCCCGCGAAGCAGACGCCGCAGGACCCAACCCTATATTGTATCGGGTAGGCAGGCGAGTTTCTATCTCGGAAACCGCGCCTCCGCGGGTTGTCGCAAGTTCGCGAGCGCGAGCCGATGGCTTCGATGCGCCGGATGCAGTATCGTCTATCTCAGTTCCCTGCTGCGGATACCGATGAAAGTACCGAAAAAATCTGAGAATATTTCGCGCCCGTCCGGACAGGAGAACAACCGCTCTAGCGGTGTCGATCCAGCGCGGCTGGTTCGGATTGAGGCGCAGGCATTGCTGGCGCTGGCCGAGCGCCTGGAGGGAGACAAGGATTCGACCAGCAGCATGGCGCAGAGCTTTGCGCGCGCGGTCGATCTGATTGTCGCCTGCGGCGCAGCCGGCGGGCGGGTCGTAGTCACTGGGATGGGCAAGAGCGGCATCATCGCGCAGAAGATCGCCGCCACGCTCAGTTCGACTGGCTCTCCGGCGCTGTTTTTGCATCCCGCGGAAGCGCACCACGGCGACCTGGGAATGCTGGCGAAGGGCGATGTCGTCATTGCGCTCTCGGCAAGCGGAGAGACCGAAGAAATTCTGCGCTTGCTGGAGATGCTGAAACGGATCGGCGATGGCTTGATCAGCTTCTGCTGCGAAATGCATTCGACGCTGGCGCTGGCCAGCGATGTGGCGCTGGACTGCTCAGTGGAACAGGAAGCCTGCACGCTGGGGCTTGCGCCGACGGCTTCCACCACCACGATGCTGGCGCTGGGCGACGCGCTGGCGATCGCCATTTCTGCCCGCAAGGGCTTTCGCGCAGAGGATTTCGCCAATCTGCATCCAGGCGGCAAGCTGGGCAAGCGGCTGATGCGCGTCGAGCAATTGATGCATTCCGGCGAAGCTGTGCCCCGCGTTGCGCCGAAGACGGCGATGTCGGACGTGATTTACGAGATGTCGAGCAAAGGGCTCGGCATGACCACGGTGGTGGCAGACGGAAAACTGGTCGGCCTGCTGAGTGACGGCGACCTGCGCCGACTGC
>JAJYVR010000069.1 GCA_021791935.1 Acidobacteriota bacterium | reverse complement strand
ATACGTTTCAGGCGACTGGGGTAGTGTATCGAAGTGCGCAGACCTTGGTCGAGCGGTAAAACGGACAGACGCTGGGACGACTTCGCTCTAGCTAGCACTGCGAAATTTTTTGACGATGCCGATGTATTTCTGCGCGTTTTCGGTGATGATGCTGGTGCGGCCTTCGCGGGCTGCCTTGGTATCGACCAGGTCGCCGCCAACACCAAGCGCGAACGCGCCTGCGGCGAGGAATTCTTCCGCCGTGGCCAGGGAAACGCCGCCGGTGGGGATGAGTGGAATCTGCGGCAGCGGGCCCTGCAGGGCCTTCAGATATTTCGCGCCGCCAACGGCGCTGCATGGAAATACCTTCACCACATCGGCCCCGGCCTGCCACGCAGAGACAATCTCCGTTGGCGTCAACGCGCCGGGCATGATGGGAACGCTGTAGCGGCGGCATAGCTCAATGGTGCGCAGATCGAGCGCTGGACTGACGATGAACTGTGCTCCCGCAAGAATGCAATTGCGAGCGGTCTCCGGATCGAGAACCGTCCCTGCGCCGATGAGTAACTTGCCGCCGTGATGGTTGGCCAGTTGCTCGATGACGCGGATCGCACCCGGCACCGTCATCGTGACTTCCAAAATGTTGACGCCGCCTGCCATGATCGCGTCGGCGATGGTGATTGCCTCTTGCGCGGAGGAGGCGCGCAGGACTGGAACTAGGCCCAGTTCGTGCATGTGTTGCAAGATTTTTGTTTTGTCCATCGCATATCTCCTTGGGGCTCTTTCACACTACTTGCAATGTCTGGAACATGATGTCCATGGGTTGGCTCGGTGAGGTTACGGGTAGACCCCGGACTTCAGTCCGGGGAACCGAGTTCGAATTCGTGGCCCCCTTCAGGCGCTGAGGTATTCTGCCGAGCCACGATTCAAAGCAAGCGTGCCAGACGGCTTGCCGGAACGGCGTCGAAGCTTCGGACCTCAGCGCCTAAAGGCGTATTCCGGCGACTTCTCCTCCCCGGACTAAAGTCCGGGGTCTACCTTCCTGATAACACATGAGACGAAAGTCCGGGGTCTACCTTCCTGGTAACACATGGGACGAAAGTCCGGGGTCTACCTTCGTGTTAACACATCATAGTCGACCAAGGCGCGGGTACGAGTACCTATCGAATGACCCGCGCGCTCGCCCCCCGCATCAGTCGCTCGACTTCGTTGAAAGTTGCCATGGTGGTGTCGCCGGGGGTGGTCATCGCCAGCGCTCCATGGGCACAGCCGCAATCGACGGCCCACTGCGGGCCTTTGCCGCCGAGCAGTCCATAAATCAGTCCGGAGGCGAAGGAATCGCCGCCGCCTACGCGATCGAAAATCTCCAGGTCCGGCATGGGTCGCGCTTCGTAGAACTCGCCATCGTAGTAGCAGATCGCGCCCCAATCGTTGCGCGTCGCTGTTTTCGCATGGCGCAGCGTGGTTCCCACGACGCGGAAATTCGGATACTCAGCCACTGCGTGGCGAATCATGGCGCGAAACTGTGCTGTATCCAGGTCGGCGAGGTTGTCGTCGACGCCCTTGATTTCAAATCCCAGCGCCGCGGTAAAGTCCTCTTCATTGCCCAGCATCACATCGACCAGGCTGGCCAGTTCCCGATTCACTTCGCAGGCGCGTTTCTTGCCGCCAATGGATTTCCATAAGGAATCGCGATAATTCAGGTCGTAGGAAATGATGGCGCCGTGTCGATGCGCCGCCTCCATCGCTTCGCGGGCTACCAGCGGCGCCGTTTCCGACAGCGCGCAGAAGATGCCGCCGGTATGAAACCAACGCGCCCCTTCGCGGCCAAAAATCTCCTCCCAATCGATCATTCCCGGCTGCAACTGCGAGGCTGCCGTGTGGCCACGGTCGGAGCAGCCAAGCGCGGCGCGCACGCCAAAACCGCGCTCGGTGAAATTCAATCCATTGCGCACCGTTCGGCCAACGCCGTCGTACGGAACCCACAGCAGGTGTGAAAGGTCGACGCCGCCCTGCAACATCATGTCCTCGATCAAGCGGCCCACGGGATTATCGGCGAGCGCGGTGACGATGGCGGTTCGCAGATTGAAGCAGCGTTGCAGGCCGCGGGCAACGTTGTATTCGCCGCCGCCCTCCCAGGCGCGGAAGGTCCTCGTCGTGGCCACCCGCTCGTCGCCTGGATCCAGCCGCAGCATCACTTCGCCCAGGCTGACAAGGTCCCAGCGGCAGGTCTCACGCGGCTTCAGGTCAAGGTGCTTGGTATCGTTCATTGCTGCAATCTCTTTCATGGCGTGGCCAGCAAGGTGGCCGGTTGATCCCACTCGATTTCCCGCGAATGATGGGACTCCCCATGATATTCGACCCTTCGATGAAAACGAAATCAGGTCGCAGGAGCCGGTCGATTCCAGCCGGTCCGGCCCCGTTGCCGCCGCAAATGTGAAAAACTTGAGGTAGATATGATTTCTGTCAGCAACGTAAGCATGCGCTATGGATCGAAGATCCTGTTTGAAGATGTATCCACCACCTTTACCGCCGGTCGCCGCTACGGCCTGACTGGCCCCAACGGAGCGGGCAAAACCACCTTTATGAAAGTCCTGAGCGGGGATATTGAACCGCAGAAGGGCGTGGTGGTGCGTCCGAAAAAGCTGGGCGTCCTGCGTCAGGACCAGTATGCGTTCGATGCCTATCGCGTGATCGATACCGTCATCATGGGCAACAAAGGTCTGTGGGCGGCGCTGGAAGAGCGCGACCGGATTTACGAGAAGCACGAATTGGACGACGCCGATGGAATGCGTCTGGGCGAGCTGGAAGGCATCGTCGGCGAAGAAGATGGGTATACCGCGGAGAGCGACGCCGCAATCCTGTTGCAGGGCCTCGATATTGCAAACGATGTTCACGAGCGCAAGATGGGCGAATTGCAAGGTGGCCAGAAGATGCGGGTCCTGCTGGCGCAGGCGCTGTTTGGCAATCCGCAGGCGCTGCTGCTGGATGAGCCGACGAACTATCTGGATCTGGACTCCATCCACTGGCTGGAGGACTTTCTCATCCACCGCGAAGGCACGCTGATTACCATCTCGCACGACCGTTATTTTCTGAACAATGTTTGCACTCACATTGCCGACATCGATTATCAGACCATCATCACCTACACCGGCGGCTACGACGATATGGTGCTGGCCAAGACGCAGGTGCGGACGCGCCTGGAAGCGCAGAATGAGGAACGCGAAAAAAAGATTGCCCAACTGAATGAATTTATTGCGCGTTTTTCCGCCGGCACGCGGTCCAGCCAGGTGACCTCTCGCAAAAAGGAAGTGGAGCGCCTGCAAACCAGCGAGCTGGCGCGGTCGAACATCGCGCGGCCCTACATTCGCTTCGATCAGTTGCGCCCGTCAGGCAAACATATTCTGGAAGCGGAGGGCGTTCGCAAGGCCTACGGGAACCATGTTGTCATCGATGGATTCACCGCATCCGTGACTCGCGGCGAAAAGATTTGTCTGATTGGCCGCAACGGCCAGGGGAAAACCACGCTGGTCAAGGCGCTGCTGGCCCACGCTCCCCATGTGCATCGCATGCCTGGAGAAAATCCCCGCAACGACATCGACGGCGGCAAGGTGAAGTGGGGGCATGAGGCGCAGATTGGCTACTTTGCGCAGGACCACACCTCGACCATTGAAAAAGGAACAACGGCGGCGGACTGGCTGCATCAATTCGATCCCAAGGCCACCAAGGAAGACATTCGCGGCGTTCTGGGCCAAATGCTGTTCAGCGGAGAAGAAGGTCTGAAGCCGACAGAAGCGCTGTCTGGCGGAGAAGCTGCGCGGCTCCTCTTCTGCCGACTGATGATGCAGAAGCCGAATTTTCTTGTCTTCGACGAACCGACGAACCACCTGGACCTGGAAGCCATCAACGCGCTGAACCAGGCGCTGCAGAAGTATGAAGGAACCGTGTTGCTGGTGACCCACGATCAGGAGTTGATTGACGAGGTGGCGACCCGCATCTGGAACTTTGAGGACCACAAAATTGAGGACGTCAAAGGGCCGTATGCCGAGTTTTTGCAAACCCGCGTAGCCGTGTCGCGATAAATTCGCATCTCTCCACACGTAGTACGGTGACGTAAATCAGCGAGTTGCGTCCATAAGGTGCAGTAATGTTCCGCCTGGTTCGGAGAGAAGGAATGTTGGGAACGGGACGCAGGGCCAGTTCTTTCGTCGGAATCTCACTTGTACTCATCGGAGTGCTTGCGGGCTGTGCGGGTGGCATGCCCTCCAGCCTAATTTCTTCGTCGAAACCGACGCCTCCTCCCAACCCTTCCCCTCCAACGCAACCGGTGCCCACTCCGACACAGGCGGGCACAGTCACCATCAGCCCACAAAATGCAGCGGCGGGCGCCGGGCAGACGATCCACTTTACGGCGGCAGCTGCGGGAGGCGGAGCGATCACATTTTCTGTAAACGGAGTTGCGGGCGGCAATGCGACGGTGGGCACCATCGACGCAAATGGCAACTATACCGCGCCCGCAACCATCAGCCAGAGTGAAAATGTTGTGGTGCAGGCGGCGCTCTCCAGCGCGCCCCTGGCAAATAACGCCACTGCGGTCGTGGCGGTGATTCAAGCCGGCGTGGTGACCAGCACGTCCAATCCGCTGGTCGCGGAATACTCCATCTACCTGCCGCAGCCGGGAGGGATGTCGGTGCAGTTCGGCCCGGACACCAGCTACGGACTGAACACCTGGTCGCAATCCACGCCCACAGTTCCCAGCAACAATGGCGGCGAGATCAATATGGAAGTGGCGGGAATGCGCGGCTCCTCCACCTATCACATGCAGGCGCTGGTTACGCTGGCCAACGGAGTCACGTTCCAGGATACGGACCACACGTTTGCAACGGGCACGGCCCCGCCGACCGTGCCAGTGACGATCACGACGCCAGCCAGCGGGCAGACTCCGCAGCCCGGTGTGGAATTGTTCGACACGGTCACGTTCGGCAGCAAGCCAATTCCGAACCTGAACCAGGCCTTCGCCACGGATTTGGCTGGAAATGTCATCTGGACGTATCAATTTCCGCAAAGCGAGCCGGGCTCTGCGGCCAACGTCATTTTCCCCATCAAACCGTTGTCGAACGGACATTTCCTGATGGTCATCGGATATGTGGCCAAGCCCACCGCGAAACAGAACATTCCTCCGGGGACGATCGAGGTCGTTCGCGAGGTTGACCTGGTAGGGAACACGATCCACGAACTGACTATCGACCAATTGAATAAGTCGCTTGCGGCAAATGGTTTTACCGGGTTGAACCTGCTGACGTTCTGCACGGCCGCACTGCAACTGCCCAACGGACATCTGTTGTTGCTGGCCTGGATGACCAAGCCATACACAAACCTGCCCGGCTATCCGGGGACCAGCTACGTGCTGGGGACTGTGATCGTCGATGTGGACCAGAACTACAATCCCACCTGGGTCTGGAATCCGTTTCAACAGCTTGGCACTCCGGCGTCGCCCTATTCCTATCAGTTTCCGGATTGGACGCACTCGAACGCGCTGCTGTATTCGCCGGAAGACCATAACCTCCTGCTGTCCATTCGTCAGCAGAACAGGATCGTCAAGATCGATTACAACGATGGCAAGGGGACCGGCAATATTATCTGGAGCCTGGGGCAAGGTCGCGATTTCAAATTGATAGGCGCGACCGATCCCACCGACTGGTTCTATGCGCAGCATGGCATCAACTTCTTTGGCCCGAACACCTCCGGCGTCTTCGATCTTGGCGTCATGGACAACGGGAATGACCGGCTGTTTCCATCCGGACAGATCTGCGGTACGACAGGCGCGCCCGCCTGCTACTCGACGGCCATGGTACTGCGAGTGGATGAAACAGCCAAGACCGCGACGATGCTGTTTCACTACATTCCTTCTCCGTCGATTTACAGCTTTTTTGGCGGCCAGACAGACCAGCTCCAGAACAACGATATCGAGACAGATTTCTGTGCCGCAAAAGGCGGGGCGATCGTCTACGAGTTGAATCAAACCTCGCCGACGACTGCACAGACGGTATGGCAGGCGCATACGCCAGGCTATAACCAGTACCGGGTGGTTCGCCTACCAAGCTTGTATCCAGGCGTCCAGTGGTAGCCGACTCCCAACCCGGGTGTATTGAATCATTCGGATGTTTCTGGCATCGAAAGATTGTGTAACGCTTTGCGCGAGACGCATGTCCCAGCTATGTCGAAATTGATTGCGCCATTGAACCCTGTCGCCGAAGCCTTTCGCCCAGCCGGAATGCTTGGGAGCAAATTTCTCAATCCGGTTCCTACATCCGTGATGGGTGTCGGGCATGCGGGGCGCATGATGCGCCGCTTGTTGTTGGAGAGGCGGCAAGGGGATCCCAAACACGCGCTGGGACCATTTCGCACCGATGCTTCGGTCTACACGGTCCGTCCTGCCCAAGGGCTCCGCGTCACCTGGATGGGACATTCCTGCGTGCTGATCGAGATCGACGGAGTGCGAATCCTGACTGATCCGGTATGGAGCGATCGCGCTTCGTTGGTGCAGTTTGCCGGCCCGAAACGCTTCTATCCTCCGACCCTCGATCTGAAAGATTTGCCGCCGCTCGATGCTGTGCTGCTTTCGCACGATCATTACGATCACCTGGATCGCGCCACAATCGAGCAGCTTGCCGGGCTGCTCAAAGGCGAGAGCACGCGATTCATCTGCTCGCTCGGCCTTCGACAATATTTGGAGTCCTGGGGAATTGCGCCGCAGAAAATTACGGAACTGAACTGGGGCCAATCAACCAGCCTCGGTAACGATTGCCAGATTACGTGTACGCCGGCGCGCCATTTCTCCGGGCGCGGACTGTGGGGTAGAAATGAAACGTTGTGGTCCTCGTTTGCGATTCGCGGAAGCAGCCACAACATTTTCTTCGGAGCGGATTCCGGCATGTTTCCGGGTTTTCGCGCCATCGGGGATGCCTTTGGTCCGTTCGATTTGACCATGCTCGAGATCGGTGCCTATGACGCGGATTGGCCCGATATTCACATGGGTCCACTCCATGCCGCGCAGGCGCACATCGATCTGCAAGGCAAGTTGTTGCTGCCCATTCATTGGGGTCTGTTCAACCTGGCGTTTCATCCCTGGAGGGAACCGATTGAGCGTTTGATGGCCGCTGCCGCGGAGAAAAATGTTGCGCTGTTTCTTCCAACTCCCGGCTCGCCCACAGACGTAACAGGCGCGAGTCTACAAACATTCTGGTGGGAACTCTAAGACCCGAGAACAATTTTCGTGTCCTGGTCTTCAATCGCGCCATGATCGAGCGGTTTACTGGAGCCGAGACGATGGCCGGCAGACGCGGCCAATACCGGAGAATGGGAAAATTTCGTAGAGATACAGGGAGTGCAGCGAAAAGTTTGCACTCCTTATTTTTTTCTCTCAGTGTAGTATTCTGGGGCGTCCCGAATTACTCATTGAGGCCCTATGCACAACCGAGCCGTTACCGCTGTCACCCTGGCGCTGCTCTTCGGCGCCGCTGCTACTCCGGTCCTATCGCATGCGTCGGCGACGGATACTTCGCTGCTCACGAGACTCGAAGCGAGCTACAACCTGACGAAAATTGGTTTCGCCAGCTCGCGCGTCACAGCGCCCGGCAGCGTCTATGTCGTCCACGTCGATGGCCTGCTTGCCCGCGCCATCGCGGACCATGTGACGCCCACAACAACCATCCAGGACGGCCAGCCTTTGCCTGCGGCAAAGGGGTTCAAAGGTTTTTTCGGGGCCACAGGAGACACGCGCCAGGTCGCACAGGGCGAGCGTTTCTATGTGGTTTGGATCGACCTGAAGGACGACGCGATCGTCTTCCGCCTCGACTCCCTCGATACGCACGTGGTGGAGTACAATGGCCAGTCAGCGCAATCGCGCTTTCGCATGCTCATCAAGTTTCCCCTTGCAAAAGGGGCTGTGGATACGCTTACCGTCGCCGGAGTCCACCGTCTGACGGACCCTATTTTTTCCATCGAGGGCGCTCCCGCTCCGGTTCCGCAGGTGCAGCTTGGCGAGAGTCTGGCAGATGTGGAGAAGGCCTTTGGTCAGCCGGACAAGATCGTCGACCTGGGCGCAAAGAAGGTCCTTTCGTATGGCAGCCTTACGATCATCTGCGTGGACAACAAAGTTACCGACGCAGAGTAGCCGACGAGAGCCTCCAGTTCCAAGAGGAGCCGAGCTTACGCTGCGCTATTTCAGCTTGGCTTCCAGTTCCGTCCATCGCAGATAGAGCGCATCGACGCGGGATTCTGCTTCCGCGAATGCTGCCATGGTCTGCTCCAGCCGTGGCGCATCGGTGGCAATGGCGGAATCTTCCATGGTCTCGCGGTGCGATTGAAGCTGCTGCTCCGCATTGGCAATTTCCTGCTCGATGGTGGAGTATTCGCGGGCTTCCGTGTACGAAAGCTTTTTCTTGATCCGATTGGAAGAAGTCTTCGAGGTATGTTTCGCGGCGTTTTCGGCGCTTTCGGCAGAGCGCGGCGAGAGTTCGGAATTCTTCTTCTGGCCGCGTTCATTTTTCCAGACATTCCATTGCGAATAGTCGGCGAACCGCTCCGCGCCGCCGCGGCCATCCAGGCCAAGCACCGTCGTCGAAACCCGATCCAGCATGAAGCGGTCGTGCGTCACCAGCACCAGCGCGCCGCGAAACTCCAGCAGACTTTCCTCCAGAATTTCCAGCGTCGGAATGTCCAGGTCGTTGGTCGGTTCATCCAGCAGCAGCAGGTCCGCCGGTTGCAGCATCAGCTTGGCAATCAGCACGCGCGCGCGTTCGCCGCCGGACAGGCGCTCGACGGGTTGGTTCAACTGCTCGCTGGTGAATAAAAATCGCTCGGCCCAGGAGGCGACATGCTGCACGCGGTCCTGATAGACCACCGAATCGCTGTCGGGGGCAAGCGCGCGACGCAGCGTCAGGTTGGTATCGAGCTGGCGGTTCTGGTCGAAGTAGACGATTCGCAAATTTTGCGCGCGGCGTATCTCGCCGGAGTCCGGTTTCAATTCTGTGCGCAGCAATCGCAGCAAAGTTGTTTTGCCGCTGCCGTTCGGACCGACAAGGCCCAGGCGCATTCCCGCAGTCAGGATGAAATCGAGCTTGTCGAACAGGACCTGCTCGCCCATCTTGCAGGAGACGCCTTCCAGTTCCACCAATCGCTTGGTCCTTCTGTCAGTGGCTGAAAAATCGATGTTTGCGGTGGATGTCTGGCTGCGCGAGCGCATGTCCGCCAGGTTTCCAATCATGCTGTTGGCGCTGTCGATGCGCGCTTTCGACTTTGTCGTGCGCGCCTTTGGGCCCCGCCGCAGCCAATCGATTTCAATGCGCACGCGGTTCTCCAGCGCATCCTGCCGCTTGGTCTGCGCCAGCAGATATTCATCTTTCTTTTCCAGGAACTCGCTGTAGTTTCCTTGCACGGTGAAGATGCCTTCGGCATACATGCGGTTCAGCTCCACCATGGTGTGGGCGACATTTTCCAGGAAATAGCGATCATGGCTGACCACAACGTAGGCAAACGGCGCGTTCAGCAGCAGCTTCTCCAGCCATTCGATTCCGGCCAGGTCCAGATGGTTCGTTGGTTCGTCGAGCAGCAGAACATCGGGGTGTTGCACCAGCGCTTCCGCAATGGCGAGCCGCTTGCGCCATCCGCCAGACAGCGTTGCAGCGCGCACGTCGAAGTCTTCAAACCCGGCGCGTCCCAGGGTTTCCGCCAGCCGCGCCTCGTGGTCCGCGTGTGGCCCATGGATTCGGTTGAGCGCCTGCTGCAAGACAGAGCGGACCGTGTCGGCGGGCGAAAATTCGGAACTCTGCGCGATGTATCCAACTCGTGCCAGCTTGCGTCGCGCGACTTCGCCCGCATCCGGCTCAATGTTTCCCGCAAGAATTTCAAGCAGCGTGGATTTGCCGGATCCATTCGGCCCGACGACGCCGATCCGGTCGCCCTCAGAAACAGTAAACGCAATGTTGTCGAACAGCGGCGTGGCGCCGTACGCCTTGCGGAGAGATTGTCCGTTAAGAATTGGGGGCAAGCGTGCGGTACATCCTTGATCTGCGGAGTGGTGACCTGCGGTCTGACTCAAGGATAGCAGCCTGGAGTGTCAGAAAACTCGAAAGACAAGCCGTTGCGGGCGAGCGACCGTCACCGCACCCACACCAGATAAATCGCCAGCCCAATCCCGGCAGCGCTCAGCAGCAGCGCCAGCGTGACGGCAGTCCTGGATATGCGTCCTGCAATCCACTCGCCGGTGCGCAACTGCCTTACCTCGCGAATATGTGTCATGACGGCACTGATGTTGAAAATGACGCCGACAATCACCAGGGCAGTCCCCAGCCAGAGCGAAGGGCCGGTCGTCTGCGTCGAGAACTGCGACGGTTGCGAATTCCTCATGCTGAGTTCGCGCAGAAACAATCCGAAGCGGGCCACGACAAAGCCGAAGCCCATCAGGGCCAGGCCGGTGCGAATCCACGCAAGAAACGTTCGCTCCGCGGCAAAATACACGCGTGGGTCGCGCTCTTTAGGCGATCCACTGTTCGAGGTTTGCGGGTCGTTCATGGCGGTCCGATCACGAATCGAGAAACGCGACGGACTTGATGCTGGTCAGCTCAAACCGCTTGCGGCAGCGAATGTTCTGGCAGGCGACCATGTCCTCGCGCAGCACCATGTACGACTGCGCTTTGGCAAAACGGGCACGGTCGCGCTCGTCGGCACGCGGCGGAAGACTGTTTTTCTTGCGCCGGACCAGCCAGTTCAACTGATACTCCGCCGCCTGGCGGCAGTGGGGACAAGTGAGGGTATGGGGCCGCTGCTCCGGTTTTTCATTGTAAAAATCGCGTTCTTCCATGGCACGTGCCCTCCAGTGTCAACCTCCAGTATGGCACCGCGGCCGGGTGAACCGCGAATGCGGGCGGCAATTTTCCCGACGATTTTGTGGAGGCGTGTGTTTTCATTCGGCGTACACTGCGCGTAAATGGTCTTAGTACCACAGTTGGAGATAGCGAATCGTCTGGGGCAGCTGGGCTGTAATCCGTTGATTTTTAGAGAGCAGTGCGCGAGTGGGTCGCGATGAAAACCAGCAGAAATCCATTAAGTGCAACTGTAGTATTAGGAGGGTCATTATGCCTGTGAATCCTATGCTGGATGCAAGTATGGTCACGACAGCGCTAGAGCTGCCCGGCTTCCGCATTGTGCGGAACTGCGGCGTGGTGCGCGGTATCGTGGTGCGCTCGCGCTCGATTTTCGGGACCATCGGGGCCGGTCTGCAGACGCTGGCTGGCGGCAATATTTCACTCTATTCGAATCTGTGCGAGAAGACCCGCGAGGACGCGTTCGAGTTGATGATGCAACACGCGGCACAGCACGGCGCCAATGCCATTATCTGTGCCCGCTACGATGCCAACGATATTCAGCAAGGCGTGACCGAAGTGCTGGCGTACGGAACTGCGGTGGTCGTCGAAAGGACAGCGTGATGCTGCTCGTGTCACCGAGGTTGGCGGAATACTTCTCAAGGCGCAAAAGCCTCGGTCTCGGATTCGTCCCCGGAGCGCCGCCCAGTTTGCAGTGCATAGTAGCGGCTTTTCCGAATGCGATGCACACCCTTTCAACAGGCCCCGCATGTGGCCCGCCGCGTATTTTCAGCATGTCAGCGAGGCCGGTGCAAGTCTCCATTGAAATCGCGTGAATTTCACCGAATATTCGCCATTTACATGCGGCTGTTCGGTTCGTACTCTAGGCGAGCGTTACTGGAAACAGCAGCGCACCTCTTTCGCCTATTTTGATTCACACAATTTGATCTTGGAACGGAAGACCCAGCGCATTCGCGACAGGTCCGGCTGATTTCCCTCTATTGACTCGCAGAGTTTTCACCGAGTGGATGGTATCGGTTTGGATGTTGGCGCGGCAGGCAAAAGTGTGGCTGATTTTCCGTCCCCCGCAGTCCTGCTGCCGGCGACCTGAACCTTCCTGGGCGCAATTGCAGGCCCGTGTCTCGCTGCGATTGCGAGGTATGGGCCTTGCGCCTGCGAGACGATCTGCGTCATTTTGCAGCGGACTGCGGCTAAACCACCTTGTTTCCTATTGGGGAACGCGCGGTGTTGTGCTTGCAGGGAGTAATGAATGCGTCCCAAAAAAGTGATTTTGTGCGTCGATGACAACGATCAAGCTCTGTCAGTTCGCAAGTTTGTTTTGGAGACCCGCGGTTATCGCGTGTTGACGGCGAAGAACGCCGAAGAAGCCATTGAATTGTACGATCGCGGTCGAGTCGACCTGGTCGTTACCGACCTGGTAATGCCGCATTGCAACGGCAATGATCTGATTCTGCAACTGAAAGAAATTGCGCCCTGGGTTCCCGCAGTGCTGGTCAGCGGCAGCATCAAGCAATTCGATCCCACCACCCGCGCGGATGCGTTTCTGCCCAAAGGCGCTTGCTCCCCTCAAGAGTTGCTGGAGCGGATCCGAGTCCTGCTGGTGCGGAAACGGGGCCCGAAAAAGATGACTGCTCCGCAGCCTGCGCATGAGCGACTGCCCATTCACGAGCAAGTTGTCGCGTAACGAATACGCGGCCCCTTCTGCAAGTGCCCCCCGCAGTCGCCCAGCCGGTACAATAGAACAGAATGCAGCCCGTCATTGTCGCCGAGAAGCTCGGAAAAGTTTATCGCACTGGAAAAGTAGAGGTTCACGCGCTGCGGTCAGTTACTTTTTCCGTGGCCGCGGGCGAATTTGTCAGCATCGTCGGGCCTTCCGGCAGTGGGAAATCCACACTGTTCTACAGCCTCGGCGGTCTAACGCGACCGTCCTCCGGCAGACTGTTGATTGACGGCGTCGATTTCGCGTCATTGAGCGATGCGGAGCGGACGCGACTGCGCAAACACAAGATTGGCTTCGTCTTCCAGAAATTCAACCTGCTGCCTACTTTGAGCGCCATGGACAACATCCTGCTGGCGCTTGAGATCGCGTCGGGCACGAAAAAACTCGACACGACGTACTTCGAACACCTGACAGATATGTTGGGCATACGCGGCCGCTTGCATCATCGGCCATCGGAGCTGTCCGGCGGCGAGCAGCAACGCGTCGCGATCGCACGCGCTTTGATTGGGCGTCCTGCCATTGTGCTGGCGGACGAGCCGACCGGCAATCTTGACTCCAAGAATTCCGACGCGGTCCTGGCGGTGCTGCGCCGCTCCAATCAGGAGTTGAAACAGACGGTCATGATGATTACGCACAATCCGGAAGCGGCCGCCATCGGCGACCGGGTGCTGCACATGCGCGACGGCGAATTGCTGGATGCCGAGACCCACGCCGCATTGGAAGCGAACTCCGCCAATCTCGTCTGACGCGCTCCGTGAAATTCCGGCTTACGGGTATGTTGTCACTTTCGGTGTCACACGCGGGTGGATGGAAGTCGCCCCGCCAGTATTGTCGATCACATTTAGAATCGCGCCGCGATTGCCCAACGCCACTGTGATCATGTGGTGGAACTTGACATCCGCGCGCTTGGGAACTTCGATGGCGCGGGTCAGCACGACGTCAGGCTGCTCGAAGACACTGTAAATTCCCAGCCCCCAGGCTTCGTGGCGGGTGACACGATCGGAAACTTTATAGGACGCCCATCCCTTTGTATCCGGCGCACTGATGTAGCTTGCCTGGTTGGGAGGATCGTACGGGATTTCAGACTGATAGAAGTACGTTCGCCCGCCGTCGCCGTTCCACAGCACCTGGAACTGCTGGTGATGTTCGACGAACAGCCCGTAGACCGTGACATTGTTGCCATTCACCACCAGGCCGTTGGCGCTGGTGTTCATGTCCCATCCCACTCCGGAGCCGTGGTCGGCGCGCCAGATCCAGGTGTGATCGACGATGGTGTCGTTACTGTTGATCTTCAGGTTAATTACAGTGCGACCCACTCCCGCGCCGCCCACTCGAAAGAAGACATCGTGCAGCGAGACGGGATCTTTGGCATGGCGCGCGTTGCTTCCATCCGGTCCAACCTCCAGCAGCACCGGCGATTGCCTGGGGCCAGCGTCGAACAGCAGGCCGGCAATCGTAATTCCGTCCGCATCCGCAGTGGTCATGGCGGCCGTGCCATGGATGGGTCGCAGCGTCGCAAATCCCATCCCCAGCACCACCGTATCGTGTCGCGTTACGCGGATTGGGTCCGCCAGGCCGTAGATGCCCGGCGTCAGCAGCAGGTCCTTGCCTTGGACCAACTGCCGATTGATGGAGACCGCAGTGTCGATGCCCGGACGCGCGATGTAAAAATGGTCGAGCGGAATCGATCTTCCCGGCGTGCTTCCGCCGTGCCAGGTGATGCCGGAGCTGTCCTTACGCAGCGATGGAACGCGGACACTATAGTTTCCCGCCGCATCCACTTGCAGAAAGGGTTTCTCGCGAATGATGGGAGTCAGCGCAATCTTGGTGTAGGGCGGCGAAGGCCACTCGCCTGTAGGAGGATCGGGAACGCCGACAAACACCATGTTCCAGTTGGCGCCGGTCCATTGGCCCCACTCCGTGTTTCTCGAAATCCATTGCT
>JAJYVR010000068.1 GCA_021791935.1 Acidobacteriota bacterium | reverse complement strand
CCCCGTGTTGCATCATGCTGCGGGCGGCCAGTTCTCCCATCTTGCCCGCGCCCATCAGCAGCACGGTTTTCCCCTGCAACGAACCGAAAATTTTGCGGGCGAGATCCACGGCCACCGAAGCGATAGAGACCGAGGAGATGCCGATACTGGTCTGGTTGCGCACCTTGCGGGCCACGGTGAAGGCGCGCTGCATCAGCGGGTCCAGATTGTTGTCGACTCCGCCGATCGATCGCGCCACGGTGTAGGACTCTTTGACCTGGCCTAGGATTTGCGGCTCGCCAACGACGAGCGAATCCAGGCTGGAGGCGACGCGGAACACGTGCCGGACGACTTCCGACGCGCGGTATTCATACATGTACGGGTGGAGCGCGTCCTTCTCGATGGCGAAGTAGTTCTGGATAAATTCCAGCAGATCGGCCTGGGCCGGCTCCTGATAGGTAAGGAACTCGACGCGATTGCAGGTGGAAAGGATCATGCCTTCGCGAACGCAGGGCACGCTCAACAGGGAAAGCGTTGCCTCCTGCAGGCGGGCCGCGGGAATGGCAAGCCGCTCCCGCACGCGCAATGGCGCAGATTTGTGATTGACGCCGATGAGGACGAGGTTCATGGCGCGGGAAACCTGTGGACGGTGCTGAACTGGTTGGCCACCCAGACGGTGAGCGCCATGAGAAATACCAGCGAAGAGAGATAGACGGCCCGCTTGCCGCGAAGGCCGGTGTGGCGGCGGACGTAAAGCATCCAGACGTACAGGAACCACATGCCGATGGAAAGCAGGACTTTGGGGTCTAGGAAATAAGCGGCCCCCACACTTTCCTGTGCGATCAAAGCGCCCGCCAGCAGACCCAATGTCATGCAAGGCAGACCGACGACCAGCGTAACAAATGCGATGCGATCGATGGTGTCGAGAGGGGGCAGGTGGCCGAAAATGCCGCCGATCTGCTTGTTCTTCAAGCGCCGTTCCTGGATGAGGTAGAGCAAACTGGAGAGCAAACTGAACAAAAGCAATGTGTACGCGACCAGCAGCAGCGCGATATGGAGCAGGATCCATCCGTTGTGCATCCACTGGCTGGAGACAGGAGCGTGGTCCGGCTGAGCGGCGGGCACCAGCAGCAGAAGAAAGATGACGGGCAGAACAAACAGGCCGAAGGAAATGGCGCGATAGCGCCAGTAAATCGCCAGAAATGTGAGGGTCAGCAGAAGCGCGAACGAAGTTTCGACTTCGTGCAAACTGGCCGGGACCCAGTGATGGGCCAGACGCATCATTTCCACCAAAGCGACCAGGTGGAAATAAAAAGCGGAGACGCAGACGGGGTGCACAAACTTGCGCCAGCGGTCATGGCCGGTCAACACATCTGGAATGACCGTAAGGCTGGAGACGCCGTACAGAACCAGCGCAACCCGCAGCCAGATGAGGTACATTGCCATCGCTCGAAGGACGCTCCCTGCGCTGAACGTACAAGTAAGTATATAGCGCAGCGGGGACCGCTTTACCGAGATGCAGGACACATGCGATGCAGGTCTCGGTTGGACGGCGAAGCCGGGCAAGACCGGGCGGCCCGCGGACGACGGGAACGGAAGGGCCTTTCCGATGCTGTAGATTGGTACACATCGTTCCTGTGGCCTATCTTTAAAAGGGAAGGCCGCCCATCATATTGCTGCGCCCTAGCTTCAGGAGAAGTCGTCTGTTTGTGCCCAGCCCCAACCCGAACGCAACGGTTGAAACTGCCTCCACGCCGTTGATGCGGCAGTATGCCGCAGCCAAGCAAAAGTATCCAGGCACGCTGCTGTTTTTCCGGCTGGGAGATTTCTACGAGCTTTTTTACGAAGACGCCAAGACCGCCTCGCGGGAGCTGCAAATCACGCTGACGTCACGGGACAAGGAGCGCGCTATTCCAATGTGCGGCGTGCCCCACCATGCCGCCGACCAGTACATTGCCCGCCTGCTACGGCTGGGGTATCGCATCGCCATCTGCGAACAACTGGAAGACCCCAAGCTGGCGAAGACCATTGTGCGTCGCGAGGTGACGCGGGTGCTGACGCCGGGCACGGCGATCGACCCCACGCTGCACTCGGAACAAAACAATTTTCTGGCGGCGTTGTGCTTTGACGGAGACCCTGATGGAACACGGATCGGGCTGGCGCTGCTGGACAACTCGACTGGCGATTTTCGGGCGACAGAATTTCGCGGCCGTGACGCGCAGGATGCCGCCACGCAGTGCGGCGACGAACTGGCGCGCTTCAATCCGGCTGAAATTTTGCTGGCCGACAATGGCGGCACGAATGCCGCGCAACTGGAAGATGCCTTGCGCAGCCGCACGGTGACGCGCCTGGAGCCCTGGGTGCTGACCAAGGACTACGCAGTTCCGCTGCTGGAAAACCACCTGGGCACACGGGAGTTGGCAGGGTTTGGGTTGGAGGGCCGCACCGCAGCGGCGGTCGCGGCGGGCGGCATTCTGCACTATCTGCGCGCGACGCAACTGGGACAGTTGGAGCACATCGACCGGGTGCGTTATTACGAACACGCCGGCTGTCTGCAACTGGATGCCGTGACGGTCCGCAATCTGGAACTGGTCGAGCCGTTGATGCCGGATGCGCGTCGGCAGACGACGCTGTTTCATACGCTGGACGCGTGCCAGACGCCGATGGGCAAGCGCAAACTGCGGACAACCATCCTGCGGCCGCTGATCGAGCTGGCGGCGATTCACGAGCGACTGGACGGCGTTGCCGAGTTGCACAGCGATTTGCAGATGCGCGAGCGAGTGCGAGAGAGCGTTGCCGGCATTCTCGATCTGGAGCGATTGTTGAGCCGGATTTCGCTCGACAGCGCCGGCCCGCGCGATTTGCTGGCGCTTGCCAGTTCCGCAGCGAAACTGCCGGGCGTAGCCATGGGGCTGGCATCGTTGCAGTCGGCAGCGTGGAAACGACTGCATGCCTCGCTCGACTGCCTGACGGACCTGCAGCAGGCGATTGCAACGACGCTGACGGAGCAGCCTCCGGTGCATTTGGAAGACGGCGGAGCGATTGCGGCGGGGGTCGATGCGGAGTTGGATGAATTGCGATCGCTCAGTCTGAGCGGCAAACAATCCATTGCGGCGATTGAGGAACGGGAGCGACAACGGACCGGGATTGGATCGCTGAAAGTCCGCTACAACTCGGTGTTCGGCTATTACATTGAGATCACAAAATCGAACCTGGACCATGTTCCTGCGGAGTATGAGCGCAAGCAAACGCTGGTGAATGCCGAGCGCTTCACCACGCCGGAATTGAAGGAGTACGAGCGCAGCGTGTTGGGCGCGCAGGAGCGCTGCCTGGAGATTGAGCGGCGAATTTTTCTCGAACTGCGCCGCACGGTCCTGGCGGCGAGTGCGCGGATTCGGGCGAGCGCGGAGACGGTTGCCGAGATCGACATGCTGGCGTGTTTTGCGCATCTGGCGGCGGCGCGGCGCTATGTGCGGCCGGAGGTGGATGAGTCGGGAGCGTTTGAAGCGCTGGCGGCGCGTCATCCGGTGATTGAGTGGCACATGGAGCAGGCGTCGGAGGGAGGGTTCGTTCCCAACAGCATTTATCTTGACATCGCAGGGCCCAGTCTTTTACTGCTGACCGGGCCGAATATGGGGGGCAAATCCACGTATCTGCGACAGGCGGCGCTGCTGGCGATTCTGGCGCAGATGGGATGTTTTGTTCCGGCGCAGCGGATGCGCCTGGGAATTGTGGATCGCATTTACACTCGCATCGGCGCCAGCGACAATGTCGCCGAGGGCCGCTCGACATTTATGGTGGAGATGACGGAGACGGCCACGATTTTAAACACGGCGACGCGGCAATCGCTGCTGCTGCTGGACGAGATGGGACGCGGTACGGCGACCTTCGACGGCATGTCGCTGGCCTGGGCAACGGTTGAACATATCCATGAAGTATTGGGCGCACGGACATTATTCGCGACGCATTATCACGAATTGACGATGCTGTCAGGAATTCTCCCTCGGCTGAAAAATCTGCGCGTGACGGTGCAGGAAAATCCCAAGGGGGTTGTGTTTCTGCACGCGATTGAGGAAGGCGCGGCGAACAAAAGTTACGGGATTGAGGTGGCGCGGCTGGCGGGGATTCCGCGGGAAGTGGTGGTTCGGGCGAGAGAAATTTTGCGCCAGCATGAGCGGTCGGAGAAACGCGAAATCGAGTCCAGCCACGAACGGGAGATGCAGATGACGCTGTTCACCCCGTTGTCGCAGCGGGTCGTCGATGCGATCCATGCGCTCGACCTGAACACGCTGACTCCGCTGCAGGCGCTGAATCTGTTGCAGGAATTGCAGCAGGAAGTTCGCGAGGGATCGCCGGCGATGGAGACGCGCGCATGAAAACGACGGCGCTTCGCCATCGCGTCGGGTCGCTGCTGATCGTGGGCGTCGAATCCACTGCGCTGACCGCGTTGGAAACGGCATGGCTGCATAGCTTGCAGCCGAGCGGAATCATTTTGTTCCGACGAAACATCGAAGCGACGGCGCAGGTGCATGGACTGTGGCGCCAAGCGGCATCGACGCTGACGCAACCGTTCTTTCGCTGCGTCGATCTCGAAGGCGGGACGGTGGACAGGTTGCGCGACCTGATCGGGTCAACGCCTTCCGCGGCGGAGGTTGCCGCGACGAATCAGCCTGTCCTCTTTCGGGCGCATGGCGCGCTGATCGGACGCATACTGCACGCGCTCGGCTTCAACCTGGACCTGGCGCCGGTGTTGGATCTGGCATTGCCGGTTTCGCGCGGCGTGATGGGCACACGCGTGGTTTCCGCCGATCCTGAAAAAGTGATTGGCTATGCCCGAGAATTCATCGCGGGGTTGCAGCAATACGAAGTCCTGGCCTGCGGCAAGCATTTTCCGGGGCTGGGCGGCGGAGCGTTGGATTCGCACCACGCCACGCCGAGCATCGGACGAACGTGGAAACAGGTTTGGGAGCAGGACCTGCAACCGTATCGCGCGCTGGCTGCCGAGCTGCCGCTGATCATGGTAAATCACGCCGCCTATCCGAAAATAGAGCAGCCGTCGCGGCCGGCGTCTCTGTCGCGCTTCTGGATTCAGGATGTGCTGCGGGGAAAATTGCGCTATCGCGGACTGGTCATCTCCGACGACATGGAGATGGGCGGCGTGCTGGACCACGCGTCGCCGGAAGCTGCCGCGATTGAGGCCATCGCGGCTGGGACGGACCTGCTGGAAATCTGCCATCGTGCCGACCGCGTGCTGGCCACGCATGAAGCGCTACTGCGAGAGGCGGAGCGTTCGCCTGCATTTGCGCGCTGCGTGAACCGGGCGGCCAAACGCGTGGCTGGCGCGAAGCTGCAATTGCTGAAGAAGTCGGACTTGCCACGACCGCTTTCTGTCGCCGGACTGAAACAGTTGCAAAACGCGCAGGAACGGTTGCGCGAAAAAATCGCACGCGCGGCTGCGGAGACGGCGGGATGAAACAACCTTCCAGCGAGAAACTTACTCCGCAGAAACGAAGCCGACCGTTGACCGTTGCCGGAATCATGAGCGGCACTTCCGCCGACGGCATCGATGTGGCGCTGGTCGGGATCGCGCCGCCGCGCGGCCCGCAAAACGATCTTCCGCGTCTGCGGCTGCTGGCGCACGAGGCTGTTCCGTATCCGGCAGCGGTTCGCAGACGCATTCTGCAAATGATGAATGCCGAGTGTGCCTCCGTCGCAGAGATTTCGCGGCTGAATTGGCGGCTGGGACAGATGTATGCGGACGCGGTGGAGTTGACATTGAAAAAACATCCGATGCAGGTTGACCTGGTAGGCTGCCACGGCCAGACAATTTATCACCAAGGCGTTGCCGCGCCGTTTCTCGGCGGTCGGGTCGCGTGTACCTGGCAGATGGGAGAAGCTTCCGTGATCGCGGCCAGGCTTGGTGTTCCTGTGGTGTCGGATTTTCGGCCGGCCGATATCGCTGTCGGCGGCCAGGGCGCGCCGCTGGTGCCGTTGCTGGACTACGCTGCATTTCGCCATGCCACACACAATCGCGTGCTGCAAAATCTTGGCGGCATCGCGAATCTGACGGTGATTCCAGCGGGCGCTGCGCAAGAGAAAGTTTTCGCCTTCGACAGCGGCCCGGCGAACATGGCGATCGACGCGCTGATGGCGGAATTGTTCGGCAGGAAATATGACGCGGCAGGCGCGACAGCGAGGCGCGGTCGCGTGCTCGACTCGGTGGTCGCGCATCATTTGCGCGATCGATTTTTCCATACGCTGCCGCCGAAGTCCGCCGGCAGAGAACAATTTGGGCGTGAGTTTGTGGCGCGCTTTCTGGTTGACTGCCGTACACAAAGCATTCGCCCAGAAGATGCAGTCGCGACGGCGACGGCGCTGACGGCGCGCAGCATTGGGCTGGCGTGGGAGGACTTTGTTGCACCGGCGCTGCGCGACGCGCCGACGGACTATATTGTTGCCGGCGGCGGCGTGCGCAACGCGACCTTGATGAAAATGATCCGCGAGGAATTGGCAGTCTTCGGAACTATCAAGGTCAAGGCCAGCGACGAGTTTGGAATGCCGGCGGCCGCGAAAGAGGCGATGGCGTTCGCGCTGCTCGCGTATCGGACCTGGCATCGTTTGCCGGGAAATTTGCCGGCGGCGACCGGCGCGGAACGGGCTGCGATCCTGGGAAAAATCACATATGCGTAACCGGCGCTGGTTGTGCGCCCGCTCCGTGGCACGACATTGCCAGGCGATCGTTTGGCTGTGCGGCGTGGCCTTGTTGCTGGGATGCGGCCAAAAGCCCGTTGACCCGAACATTGTCACGGTCGCGATTGAAAGCAGCCCGACGAACCTCGATCCGAGGATTGGACCCGACGCGCAATCGGAGCGAATCGATGAACTGATCTTCGATTCTCTGGTGAAAAAAGACGCGCAGTTCAATCTGCAACCGGACCTGGCGACCCGCTGGGAGATGCCCGATCCGCAGACATATATTTTCCATCTGCGTACCGGCGTGCGGTTCCAGAATGGCCAGGTTTTTACGGCGCGCGACGTGAAGTGGACGCTGGACTCGATGCGCGACCACAGCATTTTGACGGCGAAGTATCAAGCGTATCGCAACATCGCTTCGATCGACGCGCCGGATGCGCAGACCGTGGTCATCCACATGCAGCAGCCTGACGCGGCGTTGCTGTGGAGCCTTTCCGACGGCGCGCTCGGCATTGTTCCGTACGGAAGCGGACGCGATTTCCAGCAGCACCCGATCGGCACCGGACCGTTTCGCTTTGTCAGCCAGGAGCTGGACAAGGAAGTGGTGCTGGAGCGCAATCCTCTGAGCTGGCAAACGGTCCCGAAGATCGCGCGGCTGCGGTTTGAAGTGGTCCCCGACGCGATGACGCGCGCGCTGGAGTTGCGCAAGGGCTCCGCGGATGCGGCATCGAACGCCTTGTCGCCGGACATGATCTGGTCGATGCGCAAGGACCCGAAACTGGCGGTCGCGGAGGCGCCTGGAACGGTCGTGCAATATCTCACGTTCAATTTGCGCGACCGATATCTACGGGACGTGCGCGTGCGGCAGGCGATTGCCGATGCCATGAACCGGCCGCTGCTGATCGCCACGCTGTTGCGCGGCATGGCGCGTCCGGCGGACAGTCTGCTGCCGACGAACCATTGGGCGTACACGGGGGACGTGGCGCAGTACGACTACAATCCGCAGCAAGCGCGACGGCTTTTAGACGATGCCGGGTATCGACCCGGACAGGATGGCATTCGCTTTCATCTGACGATGAAGACGTCGAACGACGAAGGAGCGCGATTGCTGGCCATGGCGCTGCAACAGCAGTTGCGGGCGGTGGGGATTGCGCTCGATGTGCGCAGTTTTGAGTTTGCCACATTTTATTCCGATATTTCGCATGGGTCGTTCGGTATGTACAGCCTGCGCTGGATCGGCGGCAATGAAGACCCGGATATTTTTCGCTATGCGTATGCGTCGTCCAGCGTTCCGCCGCACGGGGCGAATCGCGGAGATTATTCCAATGCGGAAGTCGACAAGCTGTTGCAAGCGGCGGCGGAAGAATCGAACCAGGCGGAGCGTCGCACCGCGTATGTGCGGGTGCAGCAGGTCCTGGCCAACGAGCTGCCGAGTTTGCCGCTGTGGTTCCTCGATTCTGTCGTGATCTACAATCGGCGACTCAGAGGCGTCGAGGCATCGCCGTCCGGGAATTTTTATTTTCTGGAGACCGCTGTTCCTCGTCCCGCGCGATGAGGAGATTGCGGCCCGACTGAAGTCGGGCCCGGATACAAAGCTGCGGCGAACTGGCGATATTCAGCCGTGCGCTGATGCTCGCCGCGGCGATAGAACTGAAGAATCCCAGGTCTCAAAATCGAGACCTGGGGCACCCTGATTTTCTTTGCGCGCGGAAAACGCAGGTCGTTCCATAACGTTCCGCTATTGCTGAAAATGCTTTTAGACCGGGAGGGTGCCGGAGGCGATCCTGGAGGGTTTGCGGGGTGGACTGGAAAAGCCGGCGAGCCGTACGGTCAGCAGCATCGCGGGCACTAGAAAAACGGTGGAATTGAGCACCCACATGATGACGCCGGCGGCGACCTGGTCGGAGAGCGGAGAGACGTGGAATAGGTTGGGCCCGGAAATATAAAACTGGTAGATGGGACGATTGCAGAATGCGAGAAACGCGGAGAGCGCGGTGTTCACGATGTCCGCGGAGAGAAGGTACACAAGGACCATCCAGCCGTTATAGCGAGTACTGCTGGGCCACGGATTCAGCACCACCCGCCAGAAAAGCAGCGCCGTGACGAGAAAACAAATGTGCTCAAAGTCGTGGACATTTTCGTTGCGCAGGGCGTAATCGTATGCCTTGGGAAGATGCCAGCCGAGAAAGACTGCATTGAACGCGAGCCAGGCGACGATAGGATCGGTAAGGAAATGGCCGACAGCGCGCAACCAGCGCAGGCCGAGCAACGGCCCGGCGATGCGCTGGACGCTCCATCGGGGCAGTCCGCGCAGCAGCGGCACGACAGGAGCGCCGAGCAGCACAAGCGGGGGGACGGCGGACATCAGCAAAAAGTGCTGCACCATGTGGGCGCTGAGCAGCGTGTCGGCGAAGCCGTCGATGGGCGACGCGATGGCGAGCCATAGGACCGCCATGCCGCCGACAAAACTCGCGAGACGCTCCCCGGTGAAATAGGCCGGCCTGGTCCGCCGGATCGCGAGCCATCCACGCACGTAGATTGCGGAAACACCGATGACGCTGACGGTCAGCCAGAACGGCGGCGACCACGCGTCAAAAATGGCCTGCGTTGCTGTGGACATGGCATCCTCGCTTCGGTGCTTACCTTAGGTCCCCCCACTCAAGCCAATCCGTTCGACTCGCCTGAAGGCTCGCTCAGGGCGGCTTGAATGGGCCGCCCTCGGATTTTTGTTGCGTCCTCGGAAAGAATACGGACCCAGGTTAGCTGCGCGAACCTGGGGTACCCGGCGCGCATGGATGACGCGCTACTGCTTGCCGCTTTGTCTTGGTTGCGCAAGCGGCGCGCCTTCCGCCAATGGACGGGCCAGGTCGCGCGCCGGCATTTGATTGCCATTCAGCGTGTCGAGGAAGCCGACCAGCGCCGTCGTTTCTTGCGGGCTCAATGCGCTGCCATACGCAGGCATGTTTCCGCTGCCCTGCAGCACCTGGCGTATCAACTGGCTTTCCGTCATCTGCGTCGCCACACGGTTCAACTCAGGTCCGCGCTTGCCTCCAATGCCGTCGAGCGAGTGGCAATTGCGACATTGCATTTGTTGAAACACGACCGCGCCGCGCCGTTCCAGCGGAGTTCGACCCTTGAGATATTTCGGCTGCACCGGGTCCGCGCTCCACGCATTCATGACCGGGCTCCACGGAGGATTTTCGCCGAGGCTGGTGAGGATGGCGAGCGAGACGGCAATCGCGCAAACCATCAACACGGCGACAGGGCGACGCGACCAGTGTTTCTCGCCTTCTCCGGCGTAGAGCGGCAGCCCTAGCATGACGCAGATCACAGCGATGGGCGCGATGAGAAGAAGCGGCGTTTCCAGAGCGGGCGGAGCCAGCGCGAAGATCGCGTATATCCAAAGGAACGCCACATCCGGCTTGGGCGCGGTTTGGATGATGGTGGGATCGGGCGGCCCGCTGGGCCCGATGGGACCAAAGAAGATTGCGCAGGCCATGATTGCCAGAAGAATGGCGGCGGAAAACATGACATCTTTCCAGGCCGCGTCCGGAACGAAGGGGACACCGTCTTGATGGGTCTGCGCTTCGTATTCCTGGATGTAGGTGCTGCGGCGCACCAGCCGGCCCGGCATCGGCCACTCGTTGATGCCGAGGCGGAGGACCATCCACACATGCACGCCGACCAGAGCGATCAGAATTCCGGGAATGATAAATACGTGCAGCGCAAAGAAGCGCGAAAAAGTGGTTGCCCCGATGATGGGGCCGCCGAGCATGAAGTGGACCAGCCACGCGCCGATCCACGGGACCCTCCCCATAATGGACGCGCCGATCCCCAGCCCCCAATAGGCGTCCTGATCGAAGCGCAGCACCTGGCCGGTGAAGGCCATGCCCAGCGTCAGCAGCAGCAGGAACACGCCGACGATCCAGGTGAGTTCGCGGGGAAACTTATACGCGCCGAACAGGAACACCTGGGCCATGTGAATCAGGACGATGGCGATCATGAAATCCGATCCCCATCCGTGCAGCGCGCGCAGAAACCAGCCCAGCGTCAGGCCGTGGTTCAAGAAGTTCAGGCTGTTCCAGGCGTCGCGCGCGGTGGGCGTGTAGACCAGCGCCAGCAGGATGCCGGTGACCACCTGCAACATCAGGATCACGGAAGCCGCGCTGCCAAAGACGTACCACCAACTGGCGCTGTTCGCCGGGATTGGATGCTCGGCTGCTTCAGTGACAGGTTTGGCGAAACCAAGACGACGGTCGAGCCACCGATAGAGCGCAAGGCCCTTTTCCTTCATCCCTGGCATGATGCACACCCCGGCCTGGCAACGCTGGCTTCTGTCGATAAAGTGGGCAATTCGCCCGCCCAGATGAGAAGCTGATTGCCGACGATTTTGTATTTGTATTCATAGAGGCCACGCGGAGGAGGTCCGGCAGCGACCGCGCCATCCTGGTAATACACGCCGCCGTGGCAGGGACACATGAACAGCTTGGATTGCGGGAACCAGTGGACCGGGCAGTCCATGTGGGCGCAGTTGATGGCGAACACCTGAAACTGATTGCCGGCAATATGCCGGACCCAGCAGGGCAGCGTGCGTGTCTGGCCGTCCGCCGGCGTGCCCATCGGATTGCGATATTTTCCGAGGCGCGTTTCTCCCGGCGGAAACTCATCAAGGGTCCCGACGGAGACCCAGTTGTTGTAGCTTGCATTTCGCTTGAAAAACGGGCCGAACAGATAGCCGAGAACAGGCACAGCCAAAACAGCGCCCACGGCGCCGTTCAGCAGAAGGGCGACCTTGAAAAGAAATTTTCTGCGCGAGTGTTCGCTCGGCTGATTCAGCGGATTTTCGCTGCTCGGGTCATCGATCAACTCTTTCATCGGATCATTCACGGTTACTCCTACTGCGGGTACTCCGCTGCTCTAGGGAAAGTCTGATTCAGTCGATAGCAAGTCACTCAGGTGCTGAAGCCCACGGATTTTTCAGCCATTTACGGCGCGACTGAAGTCGTGCCCTGATACAAACCAGACTTGATCGGAGCTTCCCTAGTCCCTTTCGCGGGATTTTGACCGGCCGGCGAACTGGGAAATGGCTGGCCGGGAAACTGGACGCGGTGCGATCCCAACCACGCCACCACGTCGGTGACTTCCTTGTCGGTCATGGGTTCGCTGGGTCCATCGCCCCGCCAGTCCGGCATTCCCTCACCGGGCAGACCGGCAACCACAATGTCGCGCAGGCCCCGATTGCCGATCAGCGACAGATACGTTGGATCGACAATGGAGCCGACCACGCTGGACTTCGAAGCGGCACCGTCCGCAGCCGCGCCAGTCCCATCCGCGCCGTGACAGCGGGCGCAGTGGGCTTGAAATGCCGTCTTGCCCGCGGCAACGTCGGGGGCCGTTGTCGCCGTGTAGCCGGGCGGATTGGTCCCATCCAGAATGCCGGACTTGCCCCAATGCGCGATCATTCCGTTGACAATGTTTTCCACCTGCTGGCCGGTCAACATGCCGCCGCTGGATTGCGCAAAGGCATGCATGGACTGAAGCGACACTCCACTGGCAACGATAGGGACCATGCGATCGTGTCCGGCCCAGGCCAGATACACGGGGTTGTTGAGAGGCAGAGCTGGGCCGTTCAATCCGCCGTCTCCGTGACACGCGGAACAATTGTTCTTGTAGAGAATCGCGAAGCCAAGGGTCTGGTCCGGACGCAACGTTTCCGGGCGAAATCCAGGCTTGCCGGGCAAGTGACTGCAACCCTCCGCCATAAATAAGACCACGGCGGCGACGATGCTTGCTCCCGCAATTTGCAGCCTTGTCCTCATTGGGTGCGGCCCTCGTCATCCCGCTCCTCTTCCACTCCCGGCGAGATCAGGCCGGCGCGCTCCGCAAATGGGCGCGCCTGGAACTGCGGAGTGCGCACGCGAACATGCAGATTCACGACAAAGCCGGCGACCAGGCCGAAGGCAATCTGCGATGCAATGAACCAGAGCCAGTCGATCCGCTGGTTCATGGTTGGATTCACGGCCTCCAGGCCCGCATACAAAAGCCCGCTCCAAAAGATGGGCGCCAGAAACCCGGCAGTGGCGACGGGTTCCCAGGGAAACATGGGAAGGATTGCGCCGTAGAGAAGCCCGACCAGGACCGACGCAAGAACATGCACCATGCCGGCCACCAGCAACCCTTCAATGTGGAAGGAGCTGAGAAAAGCGGTGCTCCTCTCCGCCCATCCGGGGATGGCCATCGCCGCCAGCAGGTTGGGAGCGTACCAGAGGCTGTGAAAACGGATCAGCCCATAGATCGTCGCCGGGGCAATCATGGCGACTCCGCCGGCCAGGCCCCCCTTGACGCCGGCGCTCAGCGTATATCGTTCCACCGGAAGGAAGCTGCGGTGCGAGGCGACGGCAGGCAGACGCGCCACTTGTTCGCGCGAACTTTTGATTTCGACGACTGCGGTGGTGACGGAAACGGACTCGTGCCGCTCATGCGGAAAAACATTTCGGAACCAGCCGACGGAGGCGAACACGATCAGAACGAATCCGAGGGCGCTGATGGCCCAGGCGGTCACCAATCCCGCAAGCAGGAATGTCGCTCCGAGCGCCAATACAAACGGCCACGCCGTGGGGGCGGGCATGTGAATGGCATGGACGGAGGAACGTCCGTTCTCAGTTTCGGTATTCATAATGTTTCTCGCATCGTCATCTTCCAACGATATAAACGACGGTGAGAACAACCACCCATACCGCGTCGACGAAGTGCCAGTACATCGAGAGCGTATGGAAATGGTCGATTTGATCTTCGCCGACCCAGCCGAACAGTCCGAGGACAAGCACCGCGCTGAGCATGAGAAGCCCAATCAGGACGTGGGTGGCGTGCAACCCGACGAGTGAATAAAACGTGGTGCCGAACAGACTGGTGTGGATGGTGAAATTTTGTTTGTAAATCAGATCGAGCCACTCTCTGGCGGTGCCGAACAGGAAAATTCCTCCCAGCAAGATCGTTCCCGCAAGCCAGCCGATAAAGGAAAAATGGCTTCGCTTTTTCAGGCCGTCGACGGACAAGTGAATGGTCAGGCTGCTGGAGAGCAAACAGACGGTGCCAAAAATCGGCAGCTTGAGAATTTCCTTTGGGGTGGGTCCGCTGAGACTCTTTCCCATGTAGTAGATGTAGGCCACCACAAAGATGAGGAACATGGCGGATTCGGCGGTGATCAAACACCACATCCCAACGGTGCCCCGGTACGGCAGTTCCCAGGGATCGTCCTTGACGTCGAAGGTGAAGGGGATCGTCGTCACTTTTGGGCCGCCATTCGATTCTCGGTTTCGAGATCATATTTCCAGTCCGGATCTTCCGGATGTTTCAGGTCCCACAGTGGGCGACGGCTGCGCACCATGGGATCTTCGGCGAAGTTGTAGCTGGGCGGCGGCGAGGTGGTCGCCCACTCCAGCGTCCATGCGTCCCAGGGATCGTTGCCGGCAAGTTCGCCGTAAAAATGGGAACGCACCAGGTTGTAGACGAAGATGAGGACCGCAATCGCCTGAATGAATGCTCCAATGGTTACGACCATGTTCCACGTGGCCCAGTGACGACCTGGCGCGTAGGTATAGATCTCGCGGGGCATCCCCAGCAGGCCGACGATGTGCATGAAGTCGAAGGTCACCTGAAAGCCGAGCACGAAAAGCCAGAAGTGCCACTTGCCTAACCGTTCGCTCATCATGCGCCCGGTGATCTTCGGGAACCAATAATAGAACGCGGCAAACAGGGCAAAAACGATGCCGCCGACAATGACGTAGTGAAAATGGGCAATCAGAAAGTATGAATTGTGCAATTGCCAGTCGAACGGCGCCACCGACAACATGATTCCCGTGAGGCCGCCGAGGGTGAATTGAAACAGGAACGCCGTGCAGAACAGCATGGGAACGGTGAAGTGAATTTTTCCGCCCCACATGGTCGCCAGCCAGTTGAAG
>JAJYVR010000067.1 GCA_021791935.1 Acidobacteriota bacterium | reverse complement strand
GTCAAATCGAAATACGCCGCCGTCGCGCAAAGCGCGTTGTCCAGCGATCACGCCGGCGTCAAGGCCGTCGCAGAAGCCTTCGGCTACACCGCCGAGGAACTCACCTCCATCCCCGCCGCTGCCAACATGGGCCTGTCCTGCGGCAATCCCACCGCCACCGCGCACCTCAAATCCGGCGAGGTCGTTGTCGATCTCGGCTCCGGCGGCGGTCTCGACGTCTTCCTCGCCTCCCAAATGGTCGGCCCCACAGGTCGCGCCATCGGCATCGATATGACGCCCGCCATGATCGACCGCGCCCGCGCCAACGCGGCCTCCGGCGGCTATACCAATGTCGAGTTCCACCTCTCCACCATCGACAAAATTCCCCTCCCCGATGACTCTGTCGACTGCGTCATCTCCAACTGCGTACTCAATCTCGCGCCCGACAAGCCCGCTGTCTTTCGCGAAATTGCGCGCGTCCTCAAGCCCGGCGGACGTCTTGCCGTCAGCGATATTGCCCTCAAGCACGAGCTGCCCGAGGCCGTCGCCAACAGCCTCGCCGCTTATGTTGGCTGCATTGCCGGGGCCATTCGCATCGAGGATTACCGCAGTGGCCTGCTCGCCGCCGGTTTTGAACATGTTGAAATTGTCGACAGCGGCCGCGACCTCAACGCCTACGCGAAAGTTGAAAATCAGTCCGGCTGCTGCTCGCCCACCATGGATGCCGCCGCCCCGATTCCACAAGTGCCTCCCGCATCGTCGGTCGCCAATCCCATGCAAGTGATCGAAACTTCCTGCTGCACGCCCACCATCCCCGCGCCCGCGTCGCTGCACGACGAACTTCGCTCGCTCCTCTCGCAATACGACATCAACGCCGCTGCCGCCAGCGTCAAGGTCTACGCCATCAAACCAAGCTCGCGTGTCAGATAGAGGATTGTTATCCCTGGTCGCTGCGGCGACAGGGACCTGCGTTGTCCTCGCGCGAAGAAAATTTGGGTGCCCCAGGTTCGCGAAGCTAACCTGGGATGAAGGAAGGCCGCGTCATGCCGCACTACAATGTTTTATTTCTCTGCACCGGCAACTCCGCCCGCTCCATCCTCGCGGAAGCCATCCTCAACAGCAAAGGCGCGCCCACCTTCACCGCCTACAGCGCCGGCAGTCATCCCTCCGGAACCGTTCGCCCGGAAGCGCTGCGCCAAATCGCCTCCGCCGGCTTCAGCGTCGAAGGCTTGCGCAGCAAGTCCTGGGACGAGTTTGCCCAACCCGGCGCGCCCCACCTCGACTTCGTCTTCACCGTCTGCGACAACGCCGCCCAGGAAGTCTGCCCCATCTGGCCCGGCCAGCCCATCACCGCGCACTGGGGAGTGCCCGACCCCGCCGCCGTCCGCGGCACCCCGCAAGAAATCGACCGCGCCTTCGCGCAAGCCTTCGCCACACTCGATCGCCGCATCTCCCTGCTGCTGTCGCTGCCCCTCGCGTCCCTCGACTCCCTCGCCATCAAAAACCACCTCAACTCCATCGCCCACCAGTAGCAGAAAAAAGTGATCTGTCTCAGTTCACCGCGTCAAATCCGTTAATTCTTCTTCGGTACATGTAGCAGCTCAACTAGAACCTGGCGTTTCACTCCAGACTCGAACCACTTAAGACAGGTTTCCAGATCATCTGTCCAAGCATCGTTTGGAATAGCAGCAACCGGTTGAAATATTTCGATCAGGGATTGATCCGCGGGTCGGGGCAACAGCCATTCGCCTAATGTGTATCGAAAGTTTTTCCAGTCACCCGAGGACGGATGCATATTTACCGCGAGCACGTCGAAATCCCCAAATCGGTAGGGTCTCGTCTTCACGGTGACAGTTTTAGTTGCCGCAATCTTTGTGCCTGTCCCCGGCAAAGTTTCTATCTTGGTCTTTTCTCCGCTACGAGTTTTTTGAACCTCGACCACGTAGTAGGAACCCGCCTGATAGAAGTTCGGATAATAAAGCTTCGGAACGCCTTTTTCCAGACGCTGTAGCTTAATTTGAATGCGGGCCGAAGCAGTTCCTTTCTGCAGAATAGCGTCGAATGAGCGGTCTGCTTCGATCACGGTCGGCTTCCATCCAGACGCCGCCATCAAGGGGATAACCTCGTTCTCGAAGACTGCTTCAGCAATGATGCCACGTACTCCCCGCTTAGTGAGGTCAGAAGATCTGCGGATTGCGCTCAATATGGTATCCGAGTCAATTCCCCACTCGGTTTCCAATGGATGAGGTAAAATGCCGTCCAGATAAATTCTCAGTGCTCTTCGCTCGTCGGCGGAGCATTCATTAACGAGTTTCTTGATGGTTTCGAGCGATTCGCTCATTTGAACGTCGTCCTGGCTGTTCAGGTACAAAGGTCTCAATTTCGGAGCGGTTCAACAGAACCTTCCCGCCGATCTTAAAAACCCGAAGCCGTCCTTTCTTGATGAGTTTAGATATCGCTTGTCTCGTGACACCCCGGATACGCGCAGCTTCAGCTTGTGAAATCCAATCTTGCCCGTTATTTAACTGGGTTGACAATGTAAACCTATTCGTCTATCTTTTCGAGTAGCGAGGCCGTATCATGGCAACAACCGTGTCGTCGAAAATCCAAATCGTTAACGAACTTGAAGGGACTTCCCTCTCTCTGGGCATACGCAGCTCTTCTGAGCGTAGGCCCGATCATCCATCGAGATTGAGTGAAAAGAACCCGTATTTCGTATCAAAACAGGGAGTCGCATACCTCGGAGACTCTTTGGAGATGCTCCAATCTCTACCGTCCAATAGCATCAATCTAGTGGTTACCTCACCGCCGTACGCATTGCACTTTAAAAAAGCATACGGCAACGAGCACAAAGATCGCTATCTTAAGTGGTTTTTGCCATTTGCAAGGGAGATTCAGCGCATCCTTACAGAAGATGGCAGCTTCGTGCTGAATATCGGAGGCAGCTACAACCAGGGTACTCCAACTCGATCGATCTACCACTTCAAGCTTCTCGTCGCATTGGTTGAGGAGATAGGGTTCCATCTCGCGCAGGAGTGTTTTTGGTACAATCCTGCGAAAATGCCAGTTCCCGCTGAATGGGTAACGGTCCGCCGCATTCGTGTTCGCGACTCTGTCGAATATGTCTGGTGGCTCTCCAAAACGCCATATCCAAAGGCGTCGAACCTCAACGTCCTCAAGGAGTACAGCGAGGATATGATTCGACTGAACCGAAATGGAGTACGGGGCGCGGTAAGACCGTCCGGCCATATAATTCGAAAGTCTTTCGACAAGATTCACTCTGGGGGTTCGATTCCTCCAAATGTAACGGAGGCCGATTTCGACATTCCCGAGTGCATGATGAAAATGGGCAATAACGCAGCTAACGATTTCTATACGAAGCGTTGTAAAGAGGAAGGGATTAAGATCCACCCGGCTCGTTTTCCTGCTCTACTGCCGAAGTTTTTTATCAAGCTACTGACGGATCCAGATGATTTGACTCTCGACCCATTTGCCGGTTCGCTCACCGCTGGTGCGGCTGCAGAGGAACTGGAGCGTCGCTGGATTGCTGGAGAGGCGGTCGAAGAATATCTAAAGGCCGGGACTTTTCGTTTTGAGGAGTCAAATCGAAGCCCTTCGCTGTTCTAATTCGCAATAACTGGATGATCCAAATTCGCGAAGAATCAGTAATGATGCGTCATTGTCTACGACCCGCCATCATCGCCGCCAGCAGGGCCGTGCGCTTCGCCAACTCACTCACCACAATCGATTCATGCATCGCGTGTGCGCCTTCGCCTACCGCGCCCATGCCATCCAGTGTGGGAATCCCCAGCGCAGCGGTAAAGTTTCCATCGGAGCCGCCGCCCGTGCTGGCTTCTTCCAGCGTGAATCCCATCGAGCGCGCCAATCCCTTCGCCTGCTGAAACAGCGCCACCGTGCCCCGGCTGCGCTCCATCGGCGGCCGATTCATGCCACCGGCAATCGTCAGCGTGCAGGCGCGGTCCGTCACCCGCAGCCCGCGAAACAGCCGCTCCACCCGCGCCGCATCGCGCATCCGCGCAATCCGCACATCCACCTCCGCACGCGCTTCCGCCGCAATCACGTTGCTGCGCGTGCCGCCGCAAATCGTCCCTGGATTCACCGTCAGCCCGGCTTTCAGGTCCGTGAACCGCGAAATCTTTTCCATCAGGCGGGCCAGTTCCAGCACCGCCGAATGGCCTTTCTCAAAATCGACCCCGCTATGCGCGGCCACGCCTCGCACATGAACGGAATAATTGCCGACGCCTTTGCGCGCCGTCTTGTATGCGCCCTGCGGCCCCTGCGCCGGCTCCAGCACAAACACCGCCGCACATTCCCGCGCAATCTTCTCCGTTACCGCGCGCGAAACCGGGCTGCCCACCTCCTCATCGGAATTGAGCAGCACCACCACCGGCGTCGTCAGCGCCTGTCGCTCGCGCACCATCGCCACCGCATGAGCCGCCATCACCACCCCCGCCTTCATGTCGTACACGCCGGGGCCAAAGATTTTTCCTTTCGCCACTCGAAACGGCATCTTCGCCAACGTTCCCATCGGCCACACCGTATCCAGATGGCCCAACAACAAAATCGGCTTACGACGCTCCCCCGCGTCTGCCTTCGTTCGCCCACGCATCGCGCCGAATCGCACTTCCAGCAAATCTCCAAATTCCTTCTGCCGGTGCCAGCGAATTTTTCCGCCCAACTCCTCGAACCAACCCGCGACCATGCGACTGGTGCGATCCACAGCGGCCTTGTCTTCGCTGGGAGATTCAATCGAAACCAGCGCCTCCAGATGTTCCATCATCATTTTTTGGCGGCTTTTAGCGTCTTCCAGCCAGCGGCTGGGTTCAAATTCAAGTGAAGGGGTCATGCCAGGCGTCCTTTCGATGCTCTAACCTGTCTGCATTTATCTGCGGTTCTCGCCCAGATCGCGCTGCAATCGCGACACAATATGTGGCAATTTTGCCACATCCATCCCGACGCGACTCCTTATAGGATAAGCGTTTACAGGATTGGAGCTTCGCGATCGCGCGCAACCTGCAATTCGAACAGACCATCGGCGGTTCTGTCGAGTTCTCCGGAATCGGCCTCCACAGTGGCGCGCCAGTGCATTTGCGACTGCTGCCCGCGCCCGGCGGTGCAGGCATTTTATTCCGCCGCACCGATCTCGACAATTTTGACATTCCCGCCACCGGCCGCAATGTCGCCAAAGTCAGTTACGCCACCAGCCTCATGCGCCAGGGCGTTTTGATTTCCACTACGGAGCATCTGCTGTCCGCACTGGTCGGCTACGGCATTGACAACGTCATCGTCGAGCTCGACAACCTGGAACTGCCCATCCTCGATGGCAGCGCGCTTCCTTATATTGCGGCGTTTCAGTCCGTGGGTCTGCAAACCCAGCGCCGCCGCCGAGAATATCTTCGCATCCGCAAAACCATTGAGGTCCACGACGCCAGCAAATTCATCGGCGTCTATCCCGGCGATGGCTACAGCGTTTCCTATGCCATCGATTTTCCCGCGCCCATCGGCAGAGAATCCTTTCAGCTCGATCTGAATACCGGCGCCTACGCCACTCAGTTGGCCGCCGCGCGTACCTTCGGTTTTCGCGAGGATGAGGAAAAGCTGCGCAATATGGGCCTGATCCGCGGTGCGTCTCAAAAAAATGCCATCATCCTGACCAGTCAGGGCGTGCAAAACGGGCCCCTCCGTTTTCCCAATGAATTTGTCCGCCATAAAATCCTCGACCTGATCGGCGATCTGGCGCTGGCAGGCAAACGCATCCAGGGCCGCGTGGTTGCGGAGCGGGCCGGCCACGCCATGCACACCGCGCTGGTCGCGCGACTGTTGCAGGACCGTTCCGCGTGGGAACTGGTCCACCTCCCCGTACAGGAAGAAGAAATCGCCATTCCCTCGCGACTGCGTCCGGTCACACTCTCCGCATAAATCCAGAACTACGCCACCCATCCGGAAAATTTTTCTCTGGCCCAAAAAACTCCCTCGACAAATAGTTGCTAAGGCAACCAAATTGACAATATAGTTGCTAAGGCAACTATTTCTGCAATGAGGTCAAAATGAGTGCTGCAAAATCCCATTCCCATTCCGTCAACCGTCCGGAACAACACCTTGGCTACTGGCTGACTTTTGTTTCCAGCAAAGCGGTAACGTCCTTGGCGCGGCGGCTGGAGGCGCACGGTGTCAGCGTTTCCGAGTGGGTGGCCCTCCGCAAGCTGTACGACCAGCCAGCGCCGATTTCGATCAGCATGCTGGCAGACTCCATGTGGATGACCAAGGCCCCGATTTCCCGACTGGTGGAGCGGCTGGCGCAGAAAGAATTGGTCAACCGGCAGGACAGCCGCGACGATGGCCGCGCCCAACAGATTTGGCTCAACTCCATGGGACGAAAGCTGGTGCCCAAGCTGGCGGCGGCGGCCAACGAAAACGACGAGGCATTCTTCGGCGACTTACCGGCGAACGCGCGCGTCGCGCTGATGGGTCTAATGCAAAAGATTGCCGAAAAATCTCGCCTGACGCAAAACCCTTCCGAGTGAGCGCGATGACAACGGAAACTCCGCAGCGTGGCGAAGAAACAATCGCCTATATCGCGCTGGGTTCAAACCTGGGCGATCGCGAAGGAACATTGCGCTCTGCTATTGCTGCGCTGCGAGAGTTCGGCTCCGTCGAAGCAATTTCTTCCTTTTACGAAACCGCGCCCATCGGCATAACGGAGCAGCCGAATTTCCTGAATGCCGTCGTCGCGTTGCGAACCGCGTTGCCACCGGAAGAATTGATGGCCGCGCTGTTGCGGATTGAGCAGCAGCACGGTCGCGATCGCAGCGCCTCAGTGCCCAAAGGTCCGCGCACACTTGACCTGGATCTGCTCTCGTACGGAGATAATGTGATGGAGACGCCGACGCTGACCTTGCCGCATCCGTCGCTGGCTGAGCGGCGATTTGTTCTGGCGCCGTTGGCGGAAATCGCGCCGCAGTGGCGTCATCCCGTCAGCGGAAAAACTGCCGCTGCATTGCTGTCGGAGCTGTTGCACCGCGGCGGCGATTCCAGTCAGCCCCTCCGCAAAATCCACTCTTCCACAGCTTCCGCTTGAGGCCCGTCGCGGATTCGCGTAGAGTTCAAGAAACGCGCGCAGTTTCCCGCGGTCCCAAGGAGGCACATTATGCCGGCAAATACGGATTTCTTTCAAGCTCTGGAGGGCCGCATCGCACCCTACAACCTGCTGACCCATCCCTTCTATCGCGCTTGGACGGCTGGGGAGTTGACCTCGGACGACCTGCGCGAATATGCCGCCGAATACTGGCACCATGTGTCCGCATTCCCCACGTATTTGAGCGCCCTGCACTCGCGCCTGGAAGATACCGATCTGCGCCGCACCGTGCTGCGCAATCTGGTGGATGAGGAAGGGATCGACTCGGCAGACCGCAAGCCGCACAGCCAGCTTTGGATGGATTTTGCCAACGGCATGGGCGCAAGCGATGTGTCGGTGCGTCAGCGCGAGTTGCAGCCGGAGACCAAGGCGCTGATCGGCACCTTCTTTCGGCTGATCCAGCAGGAAAATGCCGCGGTCGGACTGGCCGCGCTGTATGCGTATGAGTCTCGCGTGCCGGAAATTGCGAAACAAAAAGCCGCCGGCCTGTGCGACCACTACAAGGCGGACGCAAAAACATGCCGCTACTTCACCGTGCATGAGACGGCCGATGTGTACCACGCGGAAGTCTGGAAGCAGGCGATCCAGAAAGAACTGGCCGCCGATCCCGCGTCTGCGGACCGCGCTCTGGATGCCGCGGAGACCGCAGCCAAGGCGCTGTGGGAGGCCCTCGACGGCATCGAACGCCTGCGCATGCAGCGTCTGGCAAATTAATTTCTTCTTTCAATTCACGTCGGCACGTGAAACGCCCACATCTCAGAATCGAGATGTGGAGCACCAGGCACGAACCCGTGTCATTCTGAACGAAGTGAAGAATCCAGAGGGTTCTCGACTCGTTCCACGCAGCCATCACCCGCTGGATTCTTCGTCGCGTTGCTCCTCAGAATGACTCCACCCAGGGCGGCCCGTGGTACTCTCACAGTGAAAATCCATGGCGGACAAAAACCAGCTCTACTACGGCGACAATCTGGATGTGCTGCGGCGCTATGTGCGCGAGGAGTCGGTCGATCTGGTGTATCTGGACCCGCCGTTCAACTCGCGACAGGACTACAACGTGCTGTTCGCGGAGAAAGACGGCAGCCGGTCGAGCTCGCAGATTCACGCGTTCGAAGATACGTGGGAGTGGAACCTCGACAGCCAGCGCGCATACGAGGGGATTGTCGAAACCGGCGGGCGCGTGGCGGACGCGATGCGCGCCTTTCACACCTTTCTCGGCAACTCCGACATGATGGCGTATCTGGCGATGATGGCCCCGCGCCTGGTCGAACTGCGCGGGATGAAGCTATTCCACACAGCTAACAAGAATCGTCTACACTCTACGCAGTAATCTTGAGAGGGACCTCTGGCAGAAGCGATGCGATTCTCAGTTCCGCACCCGATTCCATATCAAGGCAGCAAGCGCCGATTGGCGGTTGCGATTCTCAGTCACGTTCGTGCCCGGCACTACAGTCGGCTTATCGAGCCTTTCGCAGGCTCGGCAGCGGTCACACTCGCGGCGGCAGAGAAAGGGATCTTTTCTTCGTATGTGATCGGCGACGTGCTGGGACCGCTGATCCACTTGTGGCAGGCCGTAATCGAGGATCCCAGTAAAATTGCCGAGCAGTATGAAACGCTCTGGCTTCGCGAGCGCGCGAATCCGATCGAGGCCTATTACGAAATTCGGACTGAGTTCAACCAAGATAAAGACCCGGCCAAGTTGCTGTACCTGCTGGCGCGATGCGTCAAAAATGCGGTGCGCTTCAATCCATCTGGCGAATTCAATCAATCGCCGGACAAGCGCCGCAAGGGCACGCGCCCATCCACAATGAAGGCCGAGTTGTTTGCTGCGCATCGGTTACTCAAAGGCAAGTGTCGCGCAGTATCGACCGACTTCCTACCGCTGATCCAGCAAGCGCAACAAGACGACTTCTTCTACCTGGACCCTCCCTATCAGGGGACCAGCGAAGGCCGCGATCTACGCTACGTGGCCGGGGTCTCTCGCGAGCGAATGATCGAGGGGCTGGCAATCCTGAATGACAAACGAGTGCCGTTCGTTTTGAGCTATGACGGGTATTGCGGAAGCCGAAAATATGGAGAACCGCTGCCGGACACAGTTGCCCATCGAATTCTGTTGGATGTAGGTCGATCCAGCCAGGCTACTCTCAACGGCAATCACGAGGTAACGCTGGAATCGCTATACGTGTCCCACGCAATCGCAGGCAACCGGAAATATGCGCGGCGTTCCCTGGAAGACTTTGCAGCCCAGACGGGACTGTTTACCTTAACTACGTAAAAGGCATTTGATCTGCTGTTCCACGGTCAATTTGTTGCGTTTCGCTGTATCTACCAGATGTTCAAAATCTCTTACCTCGTCACCCTGCCAAACGATGTCGATTCGACGTTCTTGCTGTAGGGCAACATGCGTATAACTTATCGATCCTGCCCAATAACAAGAACGACAGGCTGCCACATTCCTGTCCTGTAGCCAATTTTGGCAATGCTCGCAAGTCCAGGATTTTTTACGATTGCAGGAGCCGCATAGAATCTGATATGAATCAGCATCATCACTCAGAGATTCCCCCGCAACTTGATAGGGAATGCGATGATCGAGCTGTATATTATGTTCCGACCCGCAAGTTTGGCACTTGCCGCCCATCGCCTGCATGATCCCCTCTCGCACCTTTTTGGGAAGCCCTTTTCGGCCAACTTTACCTTTTTCAAATTTCCCTCCTAACGGAAGCGTGTAGGCGGCGATGGTACGTCCGTTCGTGTGTTTGACCCGGACAGTTTTTAACGGGAATCCCAGCTCGCGAACATCGCGGGCAGCACGCGGCGGATGTTCATACCCGGCATGGCTGATCTCTTCCGTAGTCACTACGCCATTTTTTACGATTGCGTCCAAAACAAAACGCGCCCGCTTGTTTGTTACTGCCTTGATTTGTTTCAGAATTTCATTTTGGATTTTTGGCACGCCGACTCTCCGAGATAAGCTCTGCCGAAGAAATCTCTAATGCGCTGGCAATGTTATTCAGGGTGTTCAGCGTGACATTGCGCTCGCCGCGCTCGATTGCGCCGATATAGGTGCGGTGCAACCCGCACCTGTCTGCAAATTCTTCTTGGGACCATCCACGCTCAGCGCGGAAAGCGCGCAAATTATCAGCGAGGGCTTGATTTGAGTTTTCCGGCATCCCGAGAAGTGTTACCTTATGATGACTTTTTATCTACAGACTAGATATAGCAATGTGTAGGTTTGCCCTGCGCATATCGGAACACGGTCAAGGCCGGGAGCGTGACGGTTTCGCAGATTCGCGACCTACGCGGAACGCTGGAGCGCGAGAAGGCCGAGATTGGCGTGTTTCTCTGTTTTGAAGCACCGACGCGATCGATGTTGAAAGAGGCCGCCGAGTCGGGTTTTAATACATCGCCGGACGGAACGAAGTATCCTCGGATGCAGATTTTTACCGTGGAGCAATTATTGCAGGGCCAGCAGGTGGAGTATCCGCGCTACGCGCGCGACAACACGTTCAAGCAGGCCCCGCGCAGCCGTGCCGCCGCCGCCGAGAATATGGATTTGCCGCTACAAATGGATGGAGAAGACTGAGACACGCCCATCTTTCGCGAAGAGGTCGCGAAGGATGGGTGGGCGGAGCGAAGTTCCGTGAGTTATCCACCGAGCGGTGATGTAGCATGAATCTTCCGGGGTCCTGGTCTTCAACCTCTCGGGCAATTCATCCGGCGCCGCACAGGGGAACTATGGCTTGCCAATGGCTTCGTCCCGATCGAGGGGCGCCCGACAGGACAGTTCAGGTCCGGCTGGAATCGCCACGTAACGCAACAGACGGGGAGAACGGTCCCGTGGAGAAACTAGAATGATTTCATTTATTGTGCGGATGCGATTCGCCCAGGAAGATCGCAACAACGTTCTGGAAGCCGTGCGGCAACTGGCAGCGGCGTCTCGCCAGGAGCCGGGATGCATCAGCTACATTCCGCATGAGTTGGCGGGGGATTCCAGCCTGGTGACGATTTACGAGCAATACCGCGACGAGGCGGCGCTGGAAGCGCATCGCGCCTCGCCGCACTTTCACAAGCACGCCATTGGCGGACTGTTCCAGTGGATGAAGGAACGCAGCGTGGAAGATTTGAACGCGCTGGCGTAAATTGATGGGTAGCGGAAGCGGGACATCGCCGCATTTTTACGAATTTTTCTTTGACTCCGGCGTAGGCCCGAACTAACATCCCGATACAGCCATGCGAGCGCAGTGTCATTCCACGATTCGATTCCAAGAAGCGCAGGGCATCGCACGCGGCAGCGTAGGAATTCTGCTGCTGGCGCTTTGGTTTCCCGCTGCGAATGCCACGGCCATTCCTCATCCTCACCCGCAACCCAGGCAGATCGTCCACATCATTGAGAAGCTGGAGCGGATGTGGCAGCAGGCGGAGCTGACCGCCAACACGGCCACCATGGCAACCATGCTTTCTGAGGATTATCTGGGAATTTATGGAGATGGCACGCTGGCGACCAAGGCGGAGACGATCTCCAGCTTCAAGGACGGCACGACAAAATTTTCCCAGATTCACACCTGGGACCGCAAGATTCGCGTGTTTGGCAGCACGGCCGTGGTGGTTTCAAAGGCGCAGGTGGCGGGCATACACGACGGCGACAGTCTCACGGGAATGTATCGCTACACACGCGTGTATCACCGGCACAATGGAGTGTGGCAGATTGTCAGCTTCGAGGCCAGCGCGACCCATCCTCACAAGCAGAAACACGGGCCGAAGGATGGAAAGGATGGACCTGAGAACGGGCCGGTGGGTCCACCTGCGCCGGCTGCGACGCCTGCGCGGACGGCTCCGCCGAAGTGATGCGCGAGTGCAGTCGCGGCGGAAATTCCCTGGCTGCAAGCCAGGAGAAACGGAGCGAACAACGATCGCGGGGCCTTCGGTCGGGTCGTCCAGACGACCAGGTTTTTTGCACAGAATGGACGCGATTTGCACCGAAATAAATTTGGAAAGACGACGGATTCTCATGCAATACTTGTGGGCAACGGAAGAGAAATCTTTCAGAGAAGGGAGCGGAACCGAAGCCAGCTAGAGTCTCGTCGACGAGACTCGCTTCAGTCGACTGAAGGCAGCAGGCAGAGGGAAAGCTCGCACGACATGCAGGAACGGAAGAGCACGGGATGCGCGGGTTCTGCCTGCGGGTCTTGAGCGGTTCCGGAATGGCAAGGTTGTGATCCGGTCACCGAACACCGGATCTTCGAAAATTCGGATCGCCAGGGGCGAGTTCTCGCAAGAGGATTCGCCCCTTGGCTTTTTGGGCGTGATTTCAGGAGCATGGAAGCTGCGGGTCGCTCTATCGGGGTCGCGCTACGGTCGGGTCGCCCGGGGATGACAATTTTTTCAATCCCACGCTAGCCGCAAAGGACGCGGCGAGCATGGGGCACCCGGATTTTCGCCAGGGATGCAGGGGTCTAGTCGAGGCGGACGAGGTAGGCTTTGCCTTCCGTGGGCTGAAGGCTGTGGGCGATTTGTTCGGCGGAGCGGTGCGATTCTCCGTCGGGGCGGATGCGGACCCAGTAGCCGGTGGCGCCGTGAAAATCGATGACGTTGGCGCTGGGATATTCGCGCCGCAGGCGATCGCGAAGGCTATTCGCCTCGCCTTGACGATGGAAGGCGCCGATCTGGACGCACCAGCGGCCCTGCTGCGTCGACGAGGAAGGGAAACGCAGGACGTCGATGCGGACGCGCGCGGTACCGGTGCGCAACACGCCGATTTTGATGGCGGCGGCGCGGGACAGATCCAGAATGCGGCCGGGAACGAACGGGCCGCGATCAGTAATGGTGACCACAACGGACTGGCGGGTGGCGAGGTTGGTAACGCGCACGACAGTGCCCATGGGCAGGGTGCGATGGGCGGCGGTCATGGCGTTTTCATTGTAGATCTGGCCATTGGCCCCGCGGGCGTTGTGGTAGGGCGCGCCGTACCAACTGGCCATTCCAACTTCACTTTCGAGGACGCGGCCGTGGGGTCCTGGAGCGCGCTCGGCGGTGGGCGGCGGAGAAGGCGAAGGCGGGGCTTGCTCCTGTGGCGGAGGCGGCGGCGCGGGGGCCTGGACGGGGCGATGGCGGCAGCCGGAGACGACCAGGCAGAGCGACAGGGCCGCCAGGGATGCGAAGGCCGGTCGGGACGTTTTCCATTCCAACATTTTCATTCTCCAGTTTACCCTTCCAACCAATTGCCGCTTGCAGCGCGCGCCAGCGAAGGATACAGCCGGGCGAATGTCGTTCGCAAACCTTGATTAAGGATAATGCATCCAATTAATGGGTATCGGTGGTGGGCTGGATAACAAAGGGCCTCGGGTATCGGTGGTGGGCTGGATAACAAAGGGCCTCGGCATTCGTCAAAGGAACTGAATCCAGGACTATTTTGGGGAGTGGCGTTTGCAGCGTTTTTTTTGGTGGGTTTGCCTGGCCATGGCGGCCCCGCAACTCTTGATGGCTGCCGCGCCAGACACGCAGGAAACGCTGCCGGACGCGCCCATGCCGGTTGCCGACGCCGCCAACTCGATGCCGCGGATGCAGGCGCCGGCAGCGAGCGGCGGAGCCGTTGTGTACGCGCCCATGTACGATCGGACGATTTTCCCTGGCGAAGTGGCGCCGCGCATGACGGTGAAAGGAAAATTCATCTATTCGTTGCGGCAGATGGTGGAGCCGGTGAACCTGGTCCCAACCGTGTTTTCCGCGGGAGAAGGCCAACTGCGCAATACCGATCCGAAGTACGGGACGGACACAGGCGCGTTCGAACAGCGAATTGGGGCCGCGCTGATCCGCGAAGACAGCGACCGTTTGTTTACCAACGCGTTGCTGCCGTCGTTGCTGCATGAGGACCCGCGCTACTATCGGCTGGGCGTGGGCAGCACGACGGCGCGCACGGAATACGCCCTGGAGCAGGTGTTCGTGGGACGTACGGACAGCGGAAAGAGCATTCCAAATTACGCAGGGTTCCTTGGGCGCGCGATGGCGGCGGCGTTGACCCAGGCCTACTACCCCGACACCAGCCAAGGCGGCGGAGTTGTGCTGCGAACACTGGCAGCCTCGCTGGGCGGCCTGGCGGCCTTCAACGTCATGCGCGAATTTGTTCCGAAAGAGATTTTCAGCCATCTAACGATTTTCGGTCATTTCTCAAGCGCGAAGCCAGCGCAGCAAACCGATTGAGCCGGATATTCGCGAGCGCCGGCAGTCCATGGCGAGATGTGCGCCAGGGGGAGAGGTCACGCGGCGCCGGGCCATCGTTCGATGCACACCTTTGATTACCAACGGTGTCGTGGCGTAGTCTAAGGCTTAAATCCTTAAGACTTGCAAGGAGCGACATTTGCGACGCCTGATTCCGGCTTGCTGTTTGTTGTTGGCGGTATTTGCGGCGCATGCGTTTTTCGGTATCACAGCACACTCAAGCGGGTTGCCGGACGCTCCGTTGCCGCAAAGCGCGACTGCGAGTCCTCAGACGGATTCCACTTCTTCCAGCATAGTAGGTACGGTCGAAGACCTGCACGGAG
>JAJYVR010000066.1 GCA_021791935.1 Acidobacteriota bacterium | reverse complement strand
GGTCGCGTTTACCGGCAGCATTTTGAGTCGAATCGCGCCTGTGCGAGAGGCGATGTTCGCGTCGATTCATCGCGAACTACCTGAAGTCAAAATCCGAACGGAAGCCGTCGATCCCGTGCTGGGCGCACTATGGCGGGCACGGCAACATTCCCGTTTGACCGCGTCCACCAACGCGAACGTAACTGTTCAAGCTCCGGCGTAGTTTCCTAGCTCGCTATTGCGTTTCTCCTGTTGGTGTGAAGTGCAGGTTCAAGACCTGTGTATTTTCGAATCGAAGCCAATGCCCAGGTTCTTCGCTACGCTCAGAATGACGATCTCCCCTCTACAGCAACAGGAGAAATAAACTATCCGGAGAAAACCTGGCCGTTGAGAAGGACGCCGCGGACTTCGCCCGCGGGCGACAGCACGGTGATGTCGGCCCTGCGACCGGGCGCGAGTTCTCCATACACTTCGGCGAAACCTGTCATGCTGGCGGGATTCGCGGAGGCGTAGTGGGCGGCGACGCCATAGGAAGCCCTGGTAAATTTCACGAAGTTGCGGACGGCGCGGTCCATGGTCAACACGCTGCCCGCCAGTTTCCCTTCAAACATGCATTTTCCGTTGGCCACGGTGACGTCCATGGTGCCCAGCTTATAGACGCCGTCCGGCATTCCCGTGGCGGCAATGGCGTCGGTGACCAGGATGCCGCGGTCCGGTGTCTTCGCCTTATGAAACAGGCGCACCAGCAGAGGGTCGACGTGGATGCCGTCACAGATCAATTCGGCATACAGATGAGGCTCATCGAGGACGACTCCCAGCAGGCCGGGCTCGCGATGGTCGAGCGGCCGCATGGCGTTGAATGTGTGGGTGGCGCTGATGGCCCCGGCGGCCACGCCGGCCTCGGCTTCCGGAGTGGTGGCGTTGCTGTGTCCCAGGCTGACGCGAATGCCAAGCCGAACCGCTTCCTGGATGAGCGCGATGGCTCCGGGCAATTCCGGCGCGACCGTCATTAGGACGATGTGGCCGCCGGAGGCTTCCCAGAACCGTTGCAGCAATTCGATGGAGGGCGCCTGCAGATACTCCGCCGGCTGCACGCCGCGTTTGCTATGCGACAGGAACGGGCCTTCCAGATGGATGCCGAGCGGCTTCGCGCCGTGAAGACTGACGAAGTCACCAGGCGACTTGTCGGCCTGCTCGATTTGCCGCGCCATGCCTTCGAGTGCGCGTAAGGTCATGTCGATGGGAGCTGTTACCGTGGTTGGCAAGTAGGCGGCGACACCGCGGCTGGATAGAAATTTTCCGATGGCGTCGAAGGCCTGCTCGGTGCCCTCCATGGCGTTGTGACCTACGGCGCCGTGGATGTGGATGTCGAAATAGCCGGGGACCAGCGTGGCATCGGAAAAGTCGAGGTGCTCGGCTCCATTCGGCAGCGCCAAAGCGCCACGCGACTCGATGCTGGCGATGGAACCGTCTTCGATGGTGACCTGCGGGCTTTCGATTTCTGTCAGCGGAGTCAGTAGCTTCGCTGCCGTCAATACTGTGGTCACAATTGCCACCCTTCTGTGAAGCTTTCCTTGTGCAGACAAACGTGCGAAAAATTCTAAACAACGATTTCGTCAATCGTTATGTAGGCTGAAAATTCCGCGAACATACTTAAAGATATCAAGGGTAGACCGGCGGCGGCGAACGGAAGGTTTCCCGGCTCCATACGGTATCGTTTTCATTTTCACGTTGCAATCGGCCCGTAGACTTCTGTGTCACGTGGGCGTTCCATCGCTTCGTTGGAGTACGGCGGGCGGAAGTGTTGTAGCATCGAAACAAATTCGGACACAAGACGAACGCCGCGTTTGCGAAGCTATTGGAGCCTGCAGGGATGGCCGTGGAAAGTCGAGCACAATTGAGCGCCGAAAGCCCGCCGATGGATGCGCTGCCTCTGTGCGTCGATCTGGATGGAACATTGGTCAAGTCGGACACGCTGGCCGATTCGCTGTGCGTGCTGGCGCGGACGCATCCGGCGGGTTTGCTACGCCTGCCGGGCTGGCTGCTTGGAGGCAAAGCGCGGCTGAAGCGCGAAGTGTCGGCCCACGCGACCCTGGACGCGGCCCATCTTCCGTACAACGAGGCGCTGATTGTCTATCTGCGGGAGCAGGCGGCTTCAGGGCGGCAACTCTACCTTTCCACCGGCGCTGATGGGCAGTTGGCCGATCGAGTCGCCGGGCATTTGCGACTCTTCGACGAGGTATTTTCCAGCGACGGCGTCACGAACCTTACCGGCGCAAAGAAACTGAGCTTGCTGGAAGAGCGGTTTGGTCGCGGAGGCTTCGCGTATATCGGCAATAGCCGCAAGGACCTTCCGCTGCTGACCGCGTCGGGAGGGGCGATGCTGGCCAATCCCAGCGTTGGCCTGGAAGCCTCGTTGAAACGCAGAAACATTTCCGTGCAGTATGTCTTTAAGGACCGCGCGCCGGCGGTGCAATCGATTTGGCGCGCGCTGCGGGTACACCAGTGGGCCAAGAACGTGCTGATCTTTTTGCCGCTTCTACTGGCGCACGCGTTGGGCATGGGCGCGGTGCTGCAGTCGGCGCTGGCATTTCTCGGCTTCAGCCTGGTGGCGTCCAGTACCTATATTGTGAATGACGTTCTCGATCTTGCGGCCGACCGCGTCCATCCGACGAAGCGCCGCCGTCCGTTCGCTGCCGGAGATCTTTCAGCGATCGCCGGCTTTTGCGTGGCGCTTGTCTTGTTTGCCGCGGGCGTGCTGATCTCGATTCCGATGGCCCCCAGGTTTACGGCGTGGCTGCTGATCTACTGCGTGGTGACGCTGGCGTACTCGCTCTACTTCAAACGCGTCGTGATCGTCGATGTGATCATTCTTTCCGCGCTATATACGCTGCGTATCCTGGCCGGCGCGGCTGCGGCGCGAGTCCCCATTTCCGACTGGATGGCGGGCTTCTCCATCTTCTTCTTCTTCAGCCTGGCGCTGGTCAAGCGCTTCAGCGAGCTGGAAAATCTGCGTGCCCGGGATGCGGCGCCCAGCAACGGACGCGGTTACCTGGTGCATGACATGGAGCAGTTGCGGGCCTTCGGCACCGGCAGCGCCTTTGCCTCCATCGTTGTCTTTACTCTCTACATCAACAACCCGGAGGTGCGGAATCTCTATCACCATCCGCAGCGTTTATGGCTGCTGACGCCGCTGCTGATCTGGTGGATGAGCCGCGTCTGGCTGCGCGCCTCGCGAGGACAAATGCACGAAGATCCTGTGGTTTTCGCGTTGACAGACCGGGCCAGTTTGCTGGCCGGTGCGGCGATATTTCTGATTGCGCTCTCTGCTTCGATATAACTGAAGAGGAACAGACCCAGGTTAGCTCCGCGAACCTGGGCACCCGCACCATTTTTGGTGAAGACAATGGCAAGCAAACCGAAAGCGCCGGTGTTTGAGTCGTGGGGCCGCTATCCCAAGCTGGATGTTCGCGTGGAACCGCTGTTCTGGACCGATGAATATCCCCGAGGAACGAGGCTTCCGCCCTCGGTGCTCGCCGTGGGAATGGGACGGAGTTATGGCGATGTCTGCCTGTTGGAAGGCGGCACGCTTCTCTCCACGCTGGGAATGGACCGTTTGCTGCACTTTGAAGCGGCGACCGGCCTGTTGCGATGCGAAAGCGGAGTGACGCTGGACCAGATACTGCGGTTTGCCGTCCCGCGCGGCTGGTTTCTGCCGGTGACTCCCGGCACAAAATATGTCACGGTTGGCGGCGCGATTGCCAATGACGTGCATGGCAAAAATCATCATGTCGCGGCCTCCTTCGGCAACCATGTTCCGCGCTTTGAGCTGGTCCGTTCCGATGGGTCGCGCGCGATTTGCTCGGTCGATGAAAATCCGGAAATGTACCACGCCACCATCGGCGGCATGGGCCTTACGGGGCTGATTACTTGGGCGGAGGTGCTGCTTCGGCCCATCGCGTCGCGCAAGATCCGCTACACGGCAATCAAGTTTAGCGGAATCGACGATTTTCTGGCCATCTCCGGAAGCAGCAGGTCGGAATGTACGATGGCGTGGATCGACTGCATTTCTCAGGGCCGCGCCTTTGCCCGCGGCATTTACATGCAGGGAGATTATTCGGAGGTGCTGGAGCCGAAGAAAGCCTCGCCCAAGCCGCGACTGTCGGTGCCGTTCGATTTTCCGTCCTGGGCGCTGAATCGCACCTCCATGCGCATCTTCAACGGGTTGTATTATCGCAAGCAGTTGCGCCGGCAGGTGACGGGGCTTGTCGACTATGAGCCATTTTTCTATCCACTCGACAGCGTCCTGCATTGGAACCGCATTTACGGCAAACGCGGCTTTCTGCAGTTTCAGTGCGTCATTCCATGGCGGTATGGACGAGACGGGATTCTCGCCATTCTCGAGACCATCGCCGAGTCCGGCATGGCGTCGTTTCTGGCGGTGCTGAAGGTGATGGGAGAGATTCCATCGGTCGGATTGATGTCGTTTCCTCAGCCGGGAATCACGCTGGCGCTGGATATCGCGCTCAAGCCCGAAGTGACCTTCCCCTTGTTCGAGCGTCTCGCGGAGATGACGCGGGAGCTGGGCGGACGCCTCTATCCGGCCAAGGATGCATGCATGACCGGGCAGCAATTTCGCTCGTTTTATCCACAATGGGAGCAATTCGCGGTCTATCGCGACCCGGCCTTTACCTCGGCATTTTGGGAGAGGGTGACTGCCGATGCGTAGACGACGCAGCCAGACAGAAAGTTTGGAGGAGAGGCCGAGCGAGGCACGCGCCGCGCGCACCGACCGGCCCAGCCGATACAAGCGAACGATGCCGAAGACGGTCCTCGTTCTGGGCGCGACCTCGGCGATTGCGCAGGCGTGGATGCGCCTGTTGGCGCCGCGGGGAGCCAGCTTTTTTCTGGCAGCGCGCAATGCCGCCCATCTGGACTCGGTGGCGAAGGACCTGGCGACGCGGGGAGCCACTGCGGTCTATGTCGAGACCGCCGATCTGGACGATACTGCAGGCCACGTCGCCCTGCTGGAACGCGCGGTCGCGGCGCTGGGAGATGTGGATTGCGCGTTGATTGCCCATGGGGTGCTGGGCGACCAGGCCGCAGGGGAACGGGATTTCGCCGTGGCCGCCGCCAGCCTGCAAACGAATTTTCTCTCCACGGTTTCGCTGGCGACATGGCTGGCCAACTACTTTGCGGCGCAATATCGTGGCAGCCTGGTCGTGATTTCCTCGGTGGCGGGAGATCGTGGCCGCAAGAGCAACTACATCTACGGCAGCGCCAAGGCGGGGATGAATGCCTTTCTGGATGGCGTGCGGAACCGGTTGGACCGCGAAGGAGTGCAGGTGCTGACGGTCCGTCCGGGTTTTGTTGCCACACCGATGACGGCGCACCTGCCGCAGGGTCCGCTGTTTGCCACGCCCGACGCTGTCGCGCGCGACATTCTGCATGCCATTGAGCATCGCCGCGATGTGCTCTACACTCCCTGGTTCTGGCGATGGATCATGGCACTGGTCCGCATGATTCCAGAATGGAAATTTAAGAGGATGGATTTGTAGCCCGCTTCCGATCTTGTTCTGCTGGAACGAACGGCCCGCGGGAACGAATTCCGTGGCGAACTCGTATCATTCAGATAGAGCAAGAGCCGAGAACGCGAGACGACGCATGGGATTTCGGGAGTCACTGAAAATCGCACTGCAATCGCTGTGGGCGAACAAGATGCGCACCATCTTGACGCTGCTTGGCGTGGTCATCGGCGTGGCTTCCGTCATCATGATCGTCACCATGATCAACGGCGTGAACAAATATGTGGCGACGAAAGTTTACGGCTATGGCGCCGATGTATTTACCGCCAGCCAGATGCCGCGGGTAATTTTGACCAGCGAGGAATACCTGAAATATCAGAAGCGCAAGATCCTGCGCATGGAGGATTACGAAGCCGTCAAGGAGCAATGCACCACCTGCACCGCAGTGGGCGCGGAAATCTCAAAAAACGGCACCGTCGTCTCGCAACATCAGTCGGCAACGGATGTCGGCATCCGCGGTTGGACCACGAACATGCTGAATATGTACAACTACAACATTGCGGAAGGGAGATCGTTCACTCCGACAGAGCTGCAGCATGATGCCAAGGTCGCCGTGATTGGGTACGACATCGTGGACAACGTGCTGGGCATCGGCGATCCCGTGGGGAAAGAAATCCGTGTCGATGGCGTTCCGTATCGGGTGATTGGGGTGGTGGAACGGCAGGGAAACACGCCGGGCCAGAGCCAGGACAACTTTGTCGGAATGCCCATCTCGACCTACCAGGCGGTGTATGGCAGCAACGACTCGATCACCATCTATGGCAAGGCCGGAGGACTGGACGAAAAGCTGGAGCGGGCCTCGGATCAGATGCGGGCGATTCTTCGTGCCAAGCGACACGATGCGGTTGGCCAGGACGATAGCTTCAGCATCGACACCAACGCCAGTTTTGTCGGACTGTTCAAGAGCTTCAGCCAAAGCTTCTTTGGCGTCGCCATTGGCATCGCGACCATCTCGCTGGTCATCGGCGGCATCGTCATCATGAACATCATGCTGGTGTCGGTGACGGAGCGGACCCGTGAAATTGGCGTGCGCAAGGCGCTGGGGGCGCGGCGCAGCGATCTGATGATGCAGTTCCTGATCGAGTCCGCTGCCATGGCGTTGGTCGGAGGATTGATTGGCGTCGTCGGAGGAATTGCCATCGCCAAATTGATTACCGCGATTATCGGATTCCCCACTACCATCGCGATCTGGTCTGTGCTGGTTGGCTTGTTTATGGCTACAGCGGTCGGCATTTTCTTCGGGGTCTATCCCGCGCGCAAGGCCGCGATGCTCGATCCCATTGTCGCTCTAAGGTCGGAACTATGAGGTGGGGGATGCGTTCCAGCAGATCCGGCGAATCGATTCGCATGGCGATGGACACCCTGCGGACGAATAAGCTGCGCTCCGGCCTCACTATTCTGGGAATTGTGATCGGCGTGACCACGGTGATCGCACTTTCGTCATTCATCAATGGGCTGAATCAAAACATTGAAGATTGGGTGGCTGCATTCGGCACGAATGTGTACTTGGTATTTCGTTATCCTGTGATCAATGTGCGCCCCACCGCGGAAATGCTGGCCCGCAAGCAACTGACGATGGACGATGTGGAGGCGCTGGCGAAACTGCCCCACATCGTAGCTGTGTCTCCGCAACTGCGCTATCAAAACTTCGATCTGGGCTTCGGCAATGTCGCCGTGAAATATAAGGGAAGACAGGTGCAGCACACGATCCTGGAAGGAAGCACCACCGCCGAACCGGAAGTGGACACGGTCAACATTCCGGAGGGACGTTTTTTCTCGCAGTATGAGCAGGACCAACATTCCGACGTGGTGGTCCTGGGCCACGATACGGCGGATGAATTGTTTCGCGGCGAAGATCCGCTGGGCAAGGAAGTGGAAATCGGCGGCGATCTTTTCCGCGTGATTGGCGTGATGGAAAAGCGCAAGACAGCGTTCGGCGGAGGAAAGAACCCGGAGGACAATGCCGCGTATTTTCCCATCGGCACGTTCCACAAGATACACCCGGAGATTCTCGATTACTGGATTTCAGTGAAATACGACGACCCGGCGAATAAGGCCGCTGTCTATGACGAGATTGAGCAGACACTGCGAATTCAACGGAAGGTCCGTTTCAATCAGGAGGACAATTTTGCCATTTTCGCGCCGGACGCAATTACGCGAATCTGGAACCAACTGACCGGCGGCATCTTCATCTTTATGATTGGCGTGGCCAGCGTTGGGCTGATGGTCGGCGGCGTCGGGGTGATGAACATCATGCTGGTTTCCGTTACCGAGCGCACGCGCGAAATCGGCGTGCGCAAAGCGATCGGCGCGACCAAGCGAAACATTTTGCTTCAATTCACCATCGAGGCCATCACCCTTTGCGCCGTTGGGGGCCTCATCGGCGTAATCATTGGAGGCGCACTGACGTTGGCGGTTCGGCTGATTTTTCCAACCATTCCGGCGTTCGTATCCACGTTTTGGGCCATCACCGGATTCACTGTTTCGTGCGCGATTGGGATGATTTTCGGCATCTACCCGGCGTGGAAAGCGGCCAACCTCGACCCCATCGATGCGCTGCGCTACGAGTAAGTCCGAGAAGAACGCTTAATGCCCGAGCGTTCGATTGAGTAGGAAACTAATGCAGATCCCCAAGATCACCTCCACCAGAAATATCAGCCCGAATATCCCAAGCCCCCGCTTTTTCTGACTGGGCGTCAGATTTTGCGGTGTCATAGATCGCCAAAGTTCTCTGAGCTGTAGATCCTTTATGGGTGCCCACCAACAATACCAAGAAGTCGGATCTTCTGACATGAGACTGCCTCTACGGCAGCTCTCAATGGATTTATCCTGAGAGTCACATATCCTCATGAATATTACATCGTCTGTCGCGCAATGGGTTGCCATCGTCTTTACCGCGCTGACGCTGGCGGCGCTGGTGTATGCCATTTTTGTGTTTCGCGCGGCGCGCGCCTACATGCGAAGTTGCCGTCTGCCGCTGCCGGACTTCTATCCCGCGGTCAGCATTCTAAAGCCGGTCAAAGGGGTCGACCCGGAGATGTATGCCGCTTTTGCCAGCCACTGCGGGCAGGACTATCCAGGCGAGTATGAAATTCTTTTCGGCGCCGGCGGCATGGACGATCCAGCGGTGGATTTGATCCAACGCTTGCAGCGCGAATTCCCCGAGCAGCCGATTCGCCTGATGATTTGTCCGCAGAATCTCGGCGCGAATGGCAAGGTCAGCCACCTGGTACAGATGGTTGCGGAAGCGCGTTACGATCATCTGCTGATCAATGACAGCGATATTCGCGTCTCTCCGCACTATTTGCGGAATGTGATGCCGGCGTTTGCGACTCCCAGCGACAATGGAAAATCGGTGGGAATGGTGACCGCGCTCTATCGCGGCCATTCTCACAAGACACTCGGATCGCGGCTGGAGGCGCTTGGCATCAGCACCGACTTTATGCCCGGCGCGCTGACAGCGCGGTGGCTGGAAAAAGGCCTGCACTTCGGTCTCGGTTCCACGCTGGCGGTGACGCGCGAAGCGCTGAATGACATGGGAGGATTGCGCCCGCTGGTGGACCACCTGGCTGACGACTACGAATTGGGCGCGCGCATCGTTCAGGCGGGCCATCGCATTGAACTGGCGCGGGAGGTGGTGGAAACATCGATTCCCGCGTACACATTTTCCGGGTTCCTGGCGCATCAACTACGATGGGCGCGTGGGGTGCGCGACGCTCGTCCTCTGGGCTATTTGGGGTTGCTGATGACGTTTGGCCTGCCCTGGGCGATGGCGAACGTGATTGCATCCGCCGCCTCGCTGGACAGTATCGCGTTGCTGAGCGTGATGCTGTGCGTTCGCTTTGCCATGGCGCTGAGTGTCGGCGTGGGCGTGCTGGGCGATCAGGGAGCGCTGCGCGATTTGTGGCTGTTGCCCTTGCGGGATGTGGTCGCACTTGGCGTGTGGTTCTGGAGCTTTGCCGACGATGCCGTCGTTTGGCGGGGGGAGCGCTTTCACCTGCGCCGAGGAAAATTGGTCCGCAAGCTGTGAGTTCGACCCACTCTTCGCTCGCCGCGGCAGACAAACCTGGGGTACCCAGGCGAGGATTTTTGAGTCTCCGGTGGTATTTTCAAAACATGGCGCATTCTGTCGAAGAGCCTGCGGGCCCGCAGGCTGCGGCACTGATCTATGACGACTGGTATCCGGCGATGCGCAGCGGCGGCCTGCACCGCGGTCAGACAGCGACGGCCATGCTGCTGGGGATTCCTCTTCTGCTTGGCCGGAGCAGGGACAACAAGCTGTTTGCCATGCGCGATAGCTGCCCGCATCGCGGCATTCCACTTTCCTACGGTTCCTTTGACGCTTCGGGTGTCACATGTAAATATCATGGCTGGAAGTTCGATCCAGTCAGCGGGCAGTGCAGGGAAATTCCGTCGTTGACGCCGGAGGACACGCTGGATTGCAGCCGAATCTATGCGACCGCATTTCCGTGCGAGGAACGCGATGGGTATGCGTGGGTGTATGTGCCCGCGCCCGGCTCCGGCCGCGTGCGCCCGGAGGATGCAGGCGCGTTGCCCGCAGTGCCGGAGCTGGCGAAGTTCGGGCCGCGCTATCGTTGGGCGCACCTGACGGCGGAGCTGCCCTGCAATGTCGATCACGGGATCATCGGGTTGATGGACCCGGCGCATGGCCCGTTCGTGCATCAGGCGTGGTGGTGGCGAAGCGGCGGCAGCATCCATGTGAAGCAGAAACAGTTCGAGCCGATTCCACAAGGATTTCGCATGACCGCGCATGCGCCCTCCGCGAACAGCGCGCCGTATAAATTGCTGGGCGTGTACGGTCAGGCGGTGACGACCACTATCGATTTTGTTTTGCCGAACCGGCGGTACGAGACAATTCGCTGCGGAGACAAGTGGTTTTCCAGCCTGACCACAGTGACGCCAACCACGGCGACGGCATGCCGGATCGATGTTTGCGCCGCGTGGAACGTCTTTTATCGCGTTCCTTTTGTGACCCAAATTGCGAAAGCCTTCGGGCAAAGATTTGTGGAGCAGGACCGTCAGACGATGGTGGAGCAGGCGCAGGGCCTGCAGTTCAATCCATCGCTGATGCTGATCGATGACGCCGATCGCCCGGCGAAGTGGTATTTCGCGCTGAAGCAGGCCCGCCTGCAGATGGCTTCGACGGGAAAATTCGAGCATCCGTTGGCTGGGCCCGTCCTGCGGCACTGGCGCAGTTAGGGCCGGATTTGCGGGGCGGAGTGAAGAATCCCGGCGATACGCACAAAGCAGACCCTGCCATTACCCGCTGAATTCTTCGCTGCTCTCAGAATGACCCCTCTTCGTTTTGCCGCCAATTCTCAATTCGCTGCAGGCGGTTTGCCGGCGTTTACTTGTCGACGTCAAGCTGGTCCACTTCAATCCCCAATTTCGTTCCAAGCTCGCGAAATCCGCGGTCCCATTCGGCGTCCGTGGCGGCGGCGGACCGTGGCTGGCGCGAGATTGTGTACCAAAGATTTTGCGCCTCCCAAACATCGACCTGGAACGGCAATTCCTGAAGCACGTCGCAGATTTGCAGCGCGATATCCAGATACTTTTGGTCCAGGTGCAACTCCAGCTCCTGCATGGCGCGTAACGTTCGCTGGCTGGCCACGAACGACACCGAGACGGAATCGATTTCCACCTGGTCCGCGCGTATTTGGGTGAGCAACCCGCGCAGGCGAGAGGCATCGAAGGGATCGTTGGCCAGTTCCTGACGGAGGTCCGCATTCAGGCTGAATTCGGCGGCGAGCATCAGCGCCTGGGGCTTGGGTATTCCGCTCAGGCTCAGGTAGTGCAGCAGCGAAACATGATCCTCATATATGGTCCGCAGCGTGCTTTCCATCTCCGCCAAAGTTGTATCGAGGAGGAGCTGGAGAATGCGCCGTTGCTCATCCCGAAACAGCGAAGTCAGCGAATAGCGATTGGAATCGACCTCGCGAGCAAAAAGGATTATTCCTTCGGCGATGTCCGCGCTTAAAAGGGTCTCTCGCATCTTTTGGATGAAATCCTGAAACCTGATTTGGGTCGCTGGGTCGGCGCGGCGCACGGTGGCCATAAGATTTTGATCGCCCCGGTGCAACACCGCAAACAAAACATCTTCCTGTTCGAGGGTGACCCGCGAGGAGATTTCTGCCCGACCGTAGGCAAAGCGGCGGCGTCCCATGCTGAGCAGTTCACCCGACGTTCGACGGACCTCGTAGCAGAACAGGGGGGTGGTTTCCGGCTGCGGCTCGAACATGGACATGATGGCATAATGCGCGCCCACCCGCTCCAGGTCGATTTCCTGTGCCAGGACGCTTTTTCGATAGATCTCGGCGCCGTTGGCGTGCTCGAGTCCGTTGCTTTCCGCCTGGGACAGACGCTGGAGGAACGCCGGTTCTAGTGCCGTGCCGGGGTCGCCGAACAGTTCCGCCGCCAATTGCAGCACGCGCCCCGCGTAGGAGATGACCTGCACCGTTTCAATTCCAGCAAGGTCGTCGAAGAACCAGCCGCAACTGGTGTACATCAACTGGAGGTGGCGCTCCATTTCCATCAATTTGAGGGCGGTGGAGCGTTCTTCAGCGGAGAGAGGGCGCAGGCTGTGTTCGTCAAAAAAAGCCTGCTGCGACGCCTGGTTTCGGTCCAGCAGCACGCGGACATAGCCGTCGCGCGCGGCAGCCGGATCGTGAAACAGCGATGTCGCCGATTCCTGCCAAATTGGCCGTGCCGCGTCCCGCAGCCAATCGAGCGCGTCGCGCAGAGGAGCGCGCCACTTTTGGTTCCAGTCCGGATGCTGGCCGGTGTTGCAGCCGCAATTGGAGCGCCATCGCTCAATCCCATGGCTGCAACTCCACGAAGTATTTTCATGGATTTCCGCTTCGCAGGTGGGCGGGAATTTTTCCAGAAACTGCCCGTAGTTGGTCAGAGCAACGTCGCTTGCCTGCTCGATCGATTGCAGGGCGTAGGCCAGGGCCATGTCGCCATGTCGATGGTGGTGTCCGTAACTTTCACCGTCGGTTGCGACATGGACAAGCTGCCCATTCTGGCCGTTGGCGCGGAACCCGGCAAGCAGGCGTTTTGCCATGTCGCCACCGTTGTTCAGCAGTCCTTCAAATGCGATGGCGCGTGAAGTGGGCCCATCGTAGAAAAATACGGCAATGCTGCGCCCCTGCGAAGTGCGCACCAGGTAGGGCCGGGTCGGGTCTACGGTCGCGTTGGGGGGTTCTGTCCAGCCCGCAGATTCGGGACCATTCTCCGGGGCAATGTCGCGGACCCGCGCGCACTGATGCGGCGCCAGGATGGTGAAAAGAATGCCGTGCTGGGCCAGTAGATCCAGGCTTTCCAAATCGACCGCGGTCTCGGACAGCCACATGCCTTCCGGCTTGCGACCAAAGCGATATTCGAAGTCGGCGATCCCCCAGCGGATTTGCGAGATTCGGTCCTGGGTGGAGGCAAGCGGAAGAATGATGTGGTTGTAGACCTGCGCGATGGCCGAGCCGTGCCCGCCGAACCTGTCCATGCTGATGCGGTCGGCATCGACGATCTTTTGATAGCTGAGGGGAGCGGACTTTTCCATCCACGCCAGCAGGGTTGGGCCGAAATTGAAGCTGATGCGGGAGTAATTGTTGACGATCCGGACGATCTTGTTTTGGGTGTTCAGGATGCGCGAACTGCCATTGGCGGCATAACATTCGTGGTCAATGCGGGCATTCCAATCGTGATACGGGGCTGCGGAGTCCTGCACCTCGATCGCTTCCAGCCACGCATTTTCTCGCGGCGGCTGGTAGAAATGGCCGTGGACACAGACAAACCGTTGCGGCGCGGTCATCGATTCCTCCGCGCGGGCGGGACTTCTGCCTCCAGCGCCAGGTCGCAGGCCCGCCACAAATACCAACTGGCCACCGAATGCCATGGATGCCAGCGCGCGGCCCGGCGCTGGATGATGTCGGGAGTGGGCAGGTCCGCGAGGGTGACGGGCATCCCCGGGCGCAGCTTGCCGAAAGTGAGCGCGAAGCCTTTGCGGACGCCGTAATCGGAGACGGGCAAGACGTTGGGTCGTCCCATGCGAAAGATGAGAAGCATTTGCACTGTCCAGATGCCGATGCCGCGCACGCTGGTGAGCCGGGCGCAAATCTCTTCATCGGCCATGCGTTGCAGTTTGGTGAGCGGCGGCACAATGCCCGCCTCGGACTTTTCCGCCAGGTCGCGGAGGGCAAGCTGCTTACTGGCGGACAGGCCGGCGGCCCGCAACACCGGGTCGTCGAGGCGGAGCAGTGCCGCCGGCGTCGGGGTACGGTCTGGAAACAGATCCAGAATGCGATCATGGATGGCTTTTGCGGCGCGCCCATGGAGTTGTTGGTAGACGATCGATTCCAGCAGCGCCTCGAATGTGGAATGCGTGGGCTTCAGGCGCATGGCAAACGGCCCGGAACGCGCCATCAGTTTGGCGAGGCGTGCGTCCGCCGCCGTCAATTGCCGGCACGCGAGCGCGTGGTCGTACCGAACTTTTCGAAGACCGCCAGTCACTGTTTCCAGTCTATACACTGTTGCGTGACAGACGAGGTGGGGTATGGAGAAGAAAGCCGGGAATTTTCCCGCAGAAGAAATTGGATGGATGGCGCGCGGACAGAACATCGCGAGGGCACGCGGCTGGCTGGAGGAAAACGAAACGGCCCGATGGTACGTCCAACTGTTTTGACGGTGACGCATTCGCCGATGAAGATGCGCGATGAGGAAATCTTTGGGCCAGTGGTCGCGGTGGAACTGTACGAGCATTTTTCCGATGCGATTGCCGCGGTGAATGCTTCCCGCGATGGATTGCTGGCCTGGCTGACGCGGGATGCGGGACACATCCAGGAAGCGTTCCGAGCGCTGGAAGTAGGCGCGCTGATTGTCGATGACGCGCCAACGTGGCGGCTGGACGCGATGCCGTACGGCGGCGTGAAGGATTCCGGGGAGGGGCGGAAAGGGGTTCGCTGCGCCATCGACGAGATGACAGAACGGCGTCTGCTGGCGATGGCCCTGCCGTCGAACGCGTTGGGCGAATCCGTCGGAGGAGCGGGCATGTGGGAGCGACGAAGAGATCACGCGAAATCGTGGGGGGATTGCACCGGTCCGAGG
>JAJYVR010000065.1 GCA_021791935.1 Acidobacteriota bacterium | reverse complement strand
ATCAAAATCCACACACCGCTGGAGATGGGAAAAATGGAGTGGTTGCTGGCGGAACTGGCGAAAACCGAGCATCCAACCAGTTGTCCGCATGGGCGTCCCATCGTCCTACGGTATTCTTTAAAAGAGATTCAGCGCGCATTTCAGCGCATCTAGGTCATTGCGCGCGCGATGTCGCATCTGACGATTTGAGGACTGGAGAATCCCAGGTCTCAAGATCGAGACCTGGGCACCCACACCGCCGCAGGTACAAAAATCATCGGAAGAAGGACCTATTGAACGCGGAACAGCTCAACTCGGCACGACTGGCCCGTTGGAGCCAGAACGGCGAAGCGCGACTCACGTTGGAATCGGCGTCGGAGTGGATCGACGAGATCGGCTTTTGCCCGTACGTGCCCATGGGCCTGACCGGCAGCGCGCCCGCGCCCAGCTTTGTTGAGGCGGTGGTGGGGCGACCGGCGCAGACGCCCAGCGCAGGGGAACGCGCGCGCGCGTTGGAACTGCTGGCGCGGCTCATTGAAAATTCTTCCGTCGTGCCGTTGAAACTCGGCGCGTCGCTGGGGGAGCAGCCGGACTTCGTTTGCAGCCCGGAGGTTTTGCGATTCGTCTATGCGCTGCGTGGAGATCGGAATTTCAAAACCGGCCCGTTGACCGTGGGCAATGAGAAAGTGACGCCGCTGTCGCTGCACTGCTGGCAGGCCATCGAGCAACAAGGGCCGCTCGACGTGGTCGGGCTGCAGCCGATCCTCGGTCGAGATATTACCGAGGCGGCGATTGCGCGCGCGCTGCAGGAACTTTGGTCTGGGATGTACATTTTCCCGGCCCTGCGCGCCGCCGGCGAAGCCACGCGATGGGAACTGCTGTTCCGCCGCTATCCCAAACCGGTGGCCGCGGGAGCCAGCACCGGCCACGCCGAAGCGCTGTCGGCGATGATTTCGCTGTATCTGCAGGCATCGGTGGCCGCGCGCGAGGAGGAAATCCTGGCGTTTCTTTCGCCGCTGGCTCCGCAGTCGAAATTGCGTGAAGTGATTCGCGGATTGGGTTCGATGCGGCAGCTCGACATCCTCGACATCGGCGGTCGCGCTCATGTGGCGCTGCAGGGCGGCCTGCTGCCGGAGATGGTGGCGCAGCTTTCGGAAGAGTTTCTCGCCGCGCCGCCGGTCGGCGCCGCAATCGAGGGTGAGCCGGAGATTGCGATGGAAGCTGAAGTTGAAAGTGAAGCTGAAATCGGCATGGATTCGGGAGCCGAGATGGATTCGTGGATTCAGATTGAAGCGGTGCCGCCACCGTCGCCGCGCCCCTGGCGATCGCAACCGTTGGAGGGGTCCGACATGGCTGTCCCCTCGGCCATCAAGAAATTTACGCCAAAGAAATTTTCTGACCGACACGCAAGCTCGAGACCTGCCGCACCCGGAAAATTCGCGCGCTCCGGGGATGGCGCGGAACGAGCTCCGCGACGCCCGTTCAGCGGAGGACCGCGTTCCGCCGCCGGAGGGTCATCCCGTCCTGCGGGAGCGTATGTTCCTCGTGCAGGCAGCATTGCCGCCAGTGCGGATGGTCGTCCGGGCGCAGGTCGAGCGCGACCGTCAGGCCCAGGGCGTTCGGGACCGCCGCGGTTTGGACGCGATCGTGACTCCGGGCCGTCTAGCGGTCCTGCTTCTCGCGGGTCGTTCTCTCGCGACCGTGGAGAGCGCGGCCCGAAAACGCAGGAGAGAAAAGGCTACGCCGCCAAGGGATACGGGATGGGAGAACGCGCCAAGCGCTGGGAGAAAACCGGCGAGGTCCCGGAAGCGCCTTCCTCTGGCGGCAAACCGTTCGCTCCTAAATCCTCGGGATTCAAATCTGCTGGCTTTAAACCCGGCGGGACCAAATTCCGCGGGGCCAAGCCGTTCGGCGCGAAGGCTCCCGGCTCGAAATTTGGCAGCGCGAAGCCGTGGCAATCCAGGTCATCCAGTGGGGAAGGCCGCGAAGAGCGCCCAAAACCGTGGAAGAAATTCGACGGCGCGGGCGACTCCAGGAGCGATGCGCGAGGCGGAGTCCGCAAGCCCTATGCTGCAAAATCCGCCGGATTCAAACCGCGTGGCGGCAAACCCTGGGCGGCAAAATCCAACGATGGCGAAGGTTTTCCACGCAGAACTGGTCCTCGGGAGTCGGGCGAACGGCCGAAGCCCTGGCAGCGTTCTGGCGCTGGTGCGAGCGATGGGCCGGTGGGGCGAAAGCCATACGGAAAGCCTTCCGGATTCACTCGCTCCGGGTTCAAATCGGCGGGTTCAAGATCGGCAGATGCCCGGTCCTCAGAGGAAAGACCCGCAGGCGCGAAACCGTGGGTGTCCAAGGGTGCGGGATCAAGGATTGGCTCGGCAAAATCCTATGCAGCCCGGTCCGCTGCGAAGCCTCACGCCAAGGCGGGCGGGGCCAAGCCGTGGGCCAAACGATCCGCCCCGTCCGGTGGCGAAGAAGCCGCACCCAAGCGCCGCGAGCGCAAAGACAGATCAGCCGCAGCGCTACGGGAGAAGAGCGGCAGCAAGCCGTTCTGGGCAAAGAATCCGCGTGGCGGCAAAGGTTCGACCGCAGCGGGCCGCAGCAATCGTCCACAGGGAAAGAAGACGGCGAGAAAGAGCGGCAAGAAGAAATGACCGCATCGTCCCAGGAAATGGCGGCGCCTGGCCCTCGTCGACAGCGGCCTGTCATCGCAATCGATGGGCCGGCGGGAGCGGGCAAAAGCACGCTGGCCGCGCATCTTGCCCGCCGTTTCGGGCTGCTCAATCTTGAAACTGGGGCCATGTATCGCGCGCTTGCCCTGAAAGCGCTGAACATGCGCACAGCTTTAGGCGATGAAGCTGCGCTGGTGCGGCTGACCGCAAGCACGCAGATTCTACTGGAGCCGCGGCCGAATGACAGCAACCGCGTCCTGCTCGACGGCCAGGATGTCACGGCGCGCATTCGGGAGAAAGACGTTTCCGAAGCGGCATCGCAGGTGAGCGTGCATCCGCGAGTGCGTGCCTGGATGGTGGCGCGCCAGCGTGCCATGGGGGCGCAGGGCGGGGTGGTCATGGAAGGACGCGACATCGGCACCAAGGTCTTTCCCGATGCGGAGCTGAAAATCTTTCTCGACGCGCAGGATGAGATCCGGGGGCAGCGCCGCTACCTGCAAAGCGCGGGATCGAACGACGCGCCGACACCGGAGGCAGTTCTTGCGGCGGTCCGTGACCGCGACGCCAGAGACCGAAATCGCGCCGCATCGCCGCTGGAACCTGCGCCGGACGCAGTCCATTTGGACACCACTGGCCTGACGCTGGAGCAGGTGTGCGCTCTGGCGGAGGGCCTGGTTGAGACGAGGATGGCCGATTAGGGCCTGGATTGGAATCCATCGGCAACGGCCGACTGCGCGGGGTCACTCGTTATAATGCTGGTAGACGCAGGCTTCTGCGATTTGCACTCCGAACAGCCCTAAAAACGATGCAAACGAACCGTCTGACCCGTGTGAGCAAGGCCGCCATCGCCACCAGCATCTTCTTGTTGCTGCTGGCCATGATGCTGCCGGTCTGCCACATGCATCCGCTGCTGGATAAGACGGCACCGGACCATTGCGCCATCTGCGTCGCGCTACATGCGGCGCCGCCGTTGGGCGTCCATCTGCCGCCCGTGGTGCGGCTCTATCCGACGGGTCAAGCCCTGATCCAGAACTTACTGGCGCAATCCAGCGTTGTGACCCGCTTTGCCGCCAGCCGTGCCCCGCCCCTCCCCGCCTGCTGATCCAGATTTCACTGTCCCATCGATCGATCACAGCGCATTTTCAACTTCGCGGGAGGAACTTGCTTATGAAGCGCGCGGCATCTTTGCTGACACTCGCTTTTGCACTTCAATTGTTATGTTTGGGAACATTGCGGACCTGGGCGCAGGGCGGAACGGGCGGAAGCGTGCATGGTACGGTGACGGATTCTACCGGCGCCATTATCTCTGGAGCCACGGTGGAATTGATCAATCCTGTCAGCGGCCTCCATCGAACGACCACCACAGACGCGTCCGGCAACTTCTCGATCCCGAACGTTCCCTTCCAAAACTACCATCTGGCCGTCAAGGCCCCAGGATTCGATGCGATCCATCGCGATATCCAGCTATTGACGCCCGTGCCTGTCGATTTGAATCTGGCCATGGACGTCGCTACTTCCAATACGACCGTGACCGTATCGATCGACAGCGGGGACTTATTGAGCGGCAATCCCAGCTATCACACGAACGTCGACATGTCGAAGTTTAATACGGTCCCGGATGACGATGCGCAGAACGGACTCAGCGGGGCTATCACCCTAGCGAGTCCAGGCATTGCGGCAGACTCCAATGGCATGTTCCATCCATTAGGAGAGCACGCCGATACGACGGTGAGCATGGACGGAGAACCGGACTCCGACCAACAGAGCCGCAATTTCACCAACCAGCTTACCTCCCACGCGATCCAGTCGATGAAGATCGTCAATGGCATCATTCCGCCGGAATATGGGGACAAAGCCAGTCTCATTGTTCAGGCAACCACGAAATCCGGCTTAGGGGATGCCAAACCGACCGGGAGCGTTACCGGCAGTTACGGTTCTTTCGGCACCAGTACGATGGACGCAAATATCGCAAAGGGATCGAACCAATGGGGCAATTTCCTGGACGTGAATGGCGTCAACGGCGGCAGGTTCATGGACACGCCGGAGTTCGCGGTAATACACGCCTATGGGAACAACGAAAATTTTTTCGATCGCGTGGACTTTAACCCAACGCCGAAGGACACGTTGCATCTGGATATGAATGCCGCGCGAACGTGGGACCAGAATCCGAACCAGTTCGACCAGGAGGCCGCTGGCCAGGACCAACGCGCCGAGATATTTACGTATAACATTGCCGGCTTCTGGACGCATCTTTTGAATGCCCGTTCGCTTGTCGCCATGGACGCATACATACGCCAAGACAATTTCCACTATTATCCCAGCGCGAATATTTTCGCCGACACTCCGGCCACGCTGCAGCAAAGCCGCAGCCTGCAAAATTTCGGCGTTCACGCGAGTTATTCCTACTCCCATGGGATACATAACATCAAGATGGGAGCGGCAGTCTATCAGACCCCTTTGAATGAGGGCTTTGCCTTCGGGATCACCAGCGCCACTTACAATGCTGTGTGCCAAAAGGCCGACGGAACGCCGGTCGTTGCGCCTGGAATCACGAATCCAGATGCTTGCGCCACAGAAGGCTATCAGCCAAATCCAGGCTTTCTACCCGGGGAACTCCAGTACGATCTGACACGCGGGGGCAAAGAATTCACCTTTAAAGGACACACCGATATCAAGGAAGAGGCGCTCTATTACCAGGACAATATTGTCTGGCACAATTGGCAGTTTTTGATTGGAGCGCGGGGAGACAACTACAACGGCATCAGCCGGAAATACATGTTGGAACCGCGCGCCGGAGCGACGTATGCGTTGCCGACGGGAACGATTATCACGGCAGGGTACGCGCGCCTCATGCCTACTCCCTACAACGAAAACCTCATCTTATCCAGCTATACGGGAAGCGGCGGGCTGGCCAACAATTTGGGGGCCCACGGGCAACATCCGCTGACGCCGGCCACGCGCAATCAATATAACGTCGGCCTGCAACAGGGATTCGGAAAATATATTGTCATCAGCGCGCAATACTTCTGGAAATATACGAAGTCGGATTACGACTTCGACGTCATTCTGAACACGCCGCTGACCTTTCCCATCCAGTGGAAAAAATCCGATATTACCGGCGCCGACGCGGAGATTACGCTTGTTCCGATCCATGGAGTTTCCGCCTATGCCACGATGGGCCATTCGCATTCGTTGTTTTATCCGCCAGAGATTGGCGGCATCATCTTCAACAACAATACCAACGCGGTGGATTCTGAACCTTTCCTGATCGACCACGATCAGGTCTACGAGCAGAATTCCCATGTGCAGTATCAGCCCAGAGCAAACGGTCCGTGGTATGGATTTACCTGGCGATATGCAAGCGGCCTGGTTGCGGGCAATGTCCCGTTTGGAACGGCACCCGGCGTACCGATCAGTCTGACGTACCTGACTCCGGACCAGCAGCAGCAGATCAAGCTGAGCTGCAATGGAGTATATGCGACGCTCAGTGCGCCTTTGACCAGTTGCCTGCCGGAGCAGTTGAAATCGCCGCTGGTCACGATTCCGCGGGCGGGCACGGAAACGCCGTACAGCAATCCGCCACGCGTCGCGCCGCGCAATCTGTTCGATATGGATGCAGGCTGGGACAATGTCTTCCGCAGAAAACGCTATCAGGCCAACCTGAGCCTGACCGTGACCAATGTCGCCAACAGGGTGGCGCTGTACAATTTTCTTTCCACCTTCAGCGGGACGCATTTTGTGCCGCCGCGAATGATTACCGCGCAGGCCACTTTCAATTTCTAGTATGCTGGTGGTAACCAAGGTGATCTGAGGGTCCTTCCCCAGAACCGCAAAGGGGCAGGTGGTTTGCCACGCTGCCCCTACGTTTTACCCTCGGCCCAATCGCTGTAAGCCTGCCTTTCTCTTCCACTTCACACTCGACGAACCCGAAGCGCCCAGAATTTATTCCCGCGGCGATTCCTTTTTGTCGCTGAAGTGAAATCGCTCGAAAATTTCTTTGCACCCGCCGCCGCTTCTGCGAGAATAGATCGTGCCTACCTCGTACGGTCTACAACCCAAAACTTTTCAAGGAATCGCGCCCATGTCTGCCAAATACATTTTCGTTACCGGTGGAGTTGTGTCCAGCCTGGGTAAAGGACTGGCTGCGGCCTCGCTCGGCTGTCTGCTGGAAAGCCGCGGCCTTCGCGTCAACCTGATGAAGCTCGATCCGTACCTGAACGTCGATCCCGGCACCATGTCGCCCTTTCAGCATGGCGAAGTGTTTGTCACCGACGATGGCGCGGAGACCGATCTGGACCTGGGCCACTACGAGCGCTTCACTCATGCGCACCTGTCGCGCGACAACAACACGACTACTGGCCGCATTTACGAGCAGATCATCACCAAGGAGCGGCGCGGCGACTATCTGGGCAAGACCGTCCAGGTGATTCCTCATGTCACCAACGAAATCAAAAACGCCATGCGCAAAGTGGCGACCGATACCGACGTGGTGCTGGTTGAAATTGGCGGGACGGTCGGCGACATCGAGTCGCTGCCATTTCTGGAAGCCATCCGCCAGATGCGCCAGGAGCTGGGCCGCGAGAACACCTTGTTTGTCCACGTCACGCTGGTGCCGTGGATTGCCGCCGCCCAGGAATTGAAGACCAAGCCCACGCAGCACTCCGTGAAGGAACTGCTTTCCATTGGAATTCAGCCCGACATTCTTTTGTGCCGCACGGACCGTTTTCTTTCCCACGAGATGAAGTCGAAGATTGCGCTGTTCTGCAACGTGGAGGAACAGGCCGTGGTCACCGCGAAGGACGTTCCGTCCATCTACGAAGTCCCGCTGGTGTTCGCGCAGGAAAAAGTGGACGCGCTGGTGCTGAAATATCTGCACCTGCAGGCCGGGGAAGCCAAGCTGGACCGCTGGCGAGAGCTGGTGCACCGCTGCTACAACCCGAAAGATGAAGTCTCGATCGGGATCATAGGGAAATATGTCGAGTATGAAGATAGCTATAAATCGCTGAAGGAAGCGCTGGTCCACGGCGCGCTGGCGCACAATTTGAAACTCTCCGTCACCTGGGTGGAAGCCGAAGGACTGGAATCGAAAGATACCTCCGACCGCAGTTATGAAAGCCAGCTCGCCGGGTTTGACGGCATCCTGGTGCCCGGCGGCTTCGGCAAACGCGGCATTGAAGGCATGTTGAACGCCATCCGCTATGCCCGCGAGAAGGAGATTCCCTATTTCGGCATCTGCCTCGGCATGCAGACCGCCTGCATTGAATACGCGCGCAATGTCTGCGGACTGGATGGGGCCAACTCCAGCGAGTTCGATCCCGCGACGCCGCATCGCATCATCTACAAGCTGCGCGAGCTGACCGGCGTGGAAGAGATGGGGGGAACGATGCGGTTGGGCGCATGGCCGTGCATGTTGCAGCCGGACTCGTTGGCGGCACATGCCTACGGCCAGACTGAGATCAGCGAGCGCCATCGCCATCGCTATGAGTTCAATCGGGAATATGAAGCCATCCTGACCGGCGCCGGACTGCGCATCACGGGAACCACGCCGGACGCCACCTATGTCGAGATTGTGGAGATTCCGACGCACCCATTTTTTCTCGGCTGCCAGTTCCATCCGGAGTTCAAATCGAAGCCATTGCAGCCGCATCCGTTGTTTCAAGAATTTGTCGGGGCCAGTTATCGCAACCGTTTGGCGGGCGTTGAGAAGCTGGGCGAACAGGTTGAGATCGCAAGGCAACGCGTGGTGCATTGATATTTATTGATCGAAAGAATCATTCTGAACCCTTCGGCGTTGCTCAGGGTAAACTCCGCGTAGCGGAGTGAAGCATCCAGATGATATTCGCATCGACTGCCCTGTCATCACCCTCTGGATTCTTCGGTCGCCGCGGCGACCTCAGAATGACTCATCTAATTTTTGGAATAGATTATCTGTAAGTTCGCACTAAACAACTCTCAATGAGAAACTGTTTCGTAGGATTCGCATGACAATTCTGCACGTCATCATTCTCGCGATCATTCAAGGGATGGCCGAACTGCTTCCGGTCTCCAGCTCCGCGCATGTTGTGGTGGCGGAAAAATTGATGGGGATGGACCCGACCGCGCCCGCGATGACGCTGCTGCTGGTGATGCTGCACACCGGCACCATGTTTGCCGTGATCGCCTACTTTTGGAATCAGTGGCGCAAGACGTATTTCCGCGACGCCCGGACTTTCAAAACCATCGTCGGCCAGTTGTTTGTCGCCAGCTTCGTCACCGCGATCATCGGCTACGGGCTGATTGAGGTCATTGAGAAGCTTGTTCTCCATGGCAAGCACGCGCAGGTGGAGCAACTATTTGGCCGCCTCGACCTGATTGCTCCCGCCTTGGCGGCGGTGGGCGTTTTGATCCTGATCGCGGGCCTGCGGCACAGCCGGGAGCAGTCGGCTTCCGGCGCAGCCCCGGCAGAGGACCGCGCCGGTTCCACTGGGCTCAATATGAATCAGGCCGGCTGGATTGGTGCCATCCAGGGCTTGTGCCTGCCTTTTCGGGGATTTTCCCGCTCCGGCGCAACCATTTCGACCGGGATGTTGCTGGGCGTGGCCAAGGCGCGCGCCGAGGAGTTCAGCTTCGCCCTGGCTGTGATTTTGACGCCTCCGGCCATCGCCCGCGAAGTGTGGCGACTGATGAAAGCGCAGCACCTGACGGACGCCGCTCCCATCGCCAACGCCATGATGCCGAGTCTTCTTGGAATGGTGTTCGCGTTTCTGGCGGGTCTGGTCGCCTTGAAATGGCTGAGCCAGTGGCTGGAAAGCGGCCGCTGGCACTGGTTCGGCATCTATTGCCTGGTGGCCGCCGTCGCCGTCGGCTATCTACACCACATCGGCTACTGAGAAGGGTACCAAGCTGGTTACACCCGCAAAGCATCGCGACGACGGTTCACCGTCGAAGATGAACCGCACGATACGGCGCGGGCAAACGGTTGAATTCTGCCGCTGAGCGCACTGATCCGATCTTTCACCTGGTCAGGCCGCCAATTTCAGCGAACCTATCGCTTGCGCAACGCATGCATTCGGCAGGAACAAAGCAAATCCAAGCGTAGATTCGAAGTCAATTATGGATGCAGCACCAGCGTCTGCGTCAACTGAAACGTCAAAGTAGTCTCTGTAGGAACCTTTACCTGCTTACCATGAGTGAAGAGTTGGGTGACCACGCCGCCACCTGCTCCCGCCAATGCACCAATTCCGGCTCCCCGTCCCCCGCCAAAAGCTGCCCCCAAGAGTGCTCCAAGCACACCGCCGCCGCCCGCATACTCCGCAGTTGTGCGATTCATGCCAATATTGGCCTTGCTGTTCTCGGTCACAGAGGAGGTATCGACACGATATTCCTGACCGTTGACATCCACAGAGTACAGATTTAGCGCCAGGTTCTGACCTTTCAGAAACCCACCGCTGCTCGCGTTCAGGATTTGGAGCTTGGCCTTGGTACCGGCAGGTATGGCGACGGCCCCGGTGCTGTCGACGACGTCCTGCTGTATCTGAGCAGAATAGAGTTTCCCGGCAGCGTCTTTGGTACTGTCAATAGGGCTTAGAGTGCGAACAACAAACGGTGTGCCTGTGGGAATCACGAGGGAAGGAATCCCATTGCCAGCGCTGGCTGCTGCCTAAGCCTGCCCGGCATACATCTGGGAAACCTGGGGAGTTGACTCAGGCCCCGTCTGCGGCCGATTCCCGGCTTGTATGGATGAAGTGCCTGTGAGGATAAGCGAGGAGACATCGCTGATTGGAAAAACGTAGGAGACCCCATTCGATCCCTGAAAGGCCAGTGTCGTGGTACCTGTCAATTGGCCGGAGTACGTCTGGCCGTTGTGCAGGGTAATATGATCGCCAACGTTGGAGAATACCAACGACTGTACATCGCTTACGGGAAACGTGTACTGAATTCCAGCATTGTCTTGAAAAGAAAGCTTGCTGTTGGCCGCACCTGTGTATGTCCCGGAGTAACTTTTGCCATCCCTCAAGACCACAACATCGGCATGAACAATAGTGGCGGAGAGAATCAGCAGGAGCAGAAAGTAACTGGCTTTTATTTTCATATTCAACCACCTTGTCTTGACCGGCGTATCGCGATCTGTTTGCAGTAAATCTGGCCTGTGATTTGTCTTGTGCATCGAACCAAACACCGCCATCATACAGCCTGCGTGGCCATCCAGACGCCTGAGTGTTGCTGGCGATGAGTCTCGCGCGGACGTCGCAATCTTATAGATATATATGAGTATAAAGGGGCGCGGGTTGCAGGCTCCTAGCAATTGGTTTCGGCAATCCTGTCAAAAGGAAAGGTTGCGACGGGGCGGCGGGGATGATCGGGTGTGCCGGTTACCTCGACACGGGCTCCGCGATCCGGCCGTTGTGGATCGTATGGTCGGAATCGGGAATGAGGGATACCTCGTTGCGTATCTCATCCCGCTAAAAATTCCCGCAAAAAATCCAACGTATCTGAATCTCGGTAGCGATTAACTGCATCAATTAAGTTGACAGTAAGTCACTCAACTGCGATACTGGAGCAGCGGAACCAGGCGAAGAATCTGACCAACGAGGGGCATCATGGGCAAAATTATTGGAATTGATCTGGGAACCACCAATTCGGTCGTCGCGGTGATGGAAGGCGGCGAGCCGAAAGTGATTCCGAACGAGGAAGGTGGCCGGACGACGCCATCGGTGGTGGCGTTCACCAAGGGTGGCGAGCGACTGGTGGGCCAGGTGGCCAAGCGGCAGGCGATCACCAATCCGGAGAGCACCATCTATTCGATCAAGCGCTTTATGGGACGGCGCTACAACGAAGTGAACGACGAAATGAAGATGGTCCCCTACAAGGTGAAGCAGCAGGGAGATCACATCGTCGTCGAGGCGCAGGGGAAGGACTACACGCCGCCGGAGATTTCGGCGATGATCCTGCAGAAGCTGCGGAAGGCCGCGGAAGACTATCTTGGCCAGTCGGTGACGGAAGCCGTGATCACGGTGCCGGCGTACTTCAACGATGCCCAGCGGCAGGCGACCAAGGACGCGGGCAAGATTGCCGGCCTGGATGTAAAGCGGATCGTGAACGAGCCGACGGCGGCGGCGCTGGCGTATGGGCTGGACAAGAAAAAAGACGAGACCATCGTGGTGTACGACTTTGGCGGCGGCACCTTCGACGTTTCCGTGCTGGAAGTGGGCGAAGGCGTTATCGAAGTGAAGTCGACCAACGGCGATACGCACCTGGGCGGGGACAATATCGACCAGCGCATCGTAGATTGGTTGATCGATGAGTTCAAGAAGGATGAGAGTTTGGACCTGCGCGCCAAGGGCAATGAAATGGCGCTGCAACGGCTGAAGGATGCCGCGGAAAAGGCCAAGATTGAGCTGTCGACCACAACCGAGTCGGAGATCAATCTGCCTTTCATCACGGCGGATGCCACCGGACCGAAGCACCTGGTGAAGAAGCTGACGCGCGCCAAGCTGGAGCAGTTGGTGGACGACCTGCTGCAGCGGTCGGTTGGACCGTGCAAACAGGCGCTGAAGGATGCCGGCATTGAAGCTAGCAAGATCGACGAAGTGGTGCTGGTGGGCGGACAGACACGGATGCCGAAGATCCAGCAGATTGTGAAGGACCTGTTCGGCAAGGAGCCTCACAAGGGCGTCAATCCGGATGAAGTGGTCGCGATTGGGGCCGCGGTGCAGGCGGGCGTGCTGGGCGGCGAGGTGAAGGACCTGCTGCTGCTCGATGTCACTCCGCTGACGCTGGCGATTGAAACGCTGGGCGGCGTGGCGACGCCGATGATCCAGCGCAACACGACGATTCCGACCAAAAAGACGGAGACGTTTTCAACGGCGGCGGACAATCAGACGGAAGTGGAAGTCCACGTACTGCAGGGCGAGCGGCCGCTGGCCAGCCAGAACCGCACGCTGGGCAAGTTCAAGCTGAGCGGCATTCCTCCGGCACAGCGCGGCATTCCGCAGGTTGAAGTCACGTTCGACATCGATGCCAACGGCATCCTGAACGTGACCGCCAAGGACATGGCGACGGGCAAGGACCAGAAGATCACGATCACGTCTTCTTCCGGCCTGAGCAAGGAAGAAGTGGAGCGCATGGCAAAAGATGCCGAAGCCCACGCCGCGGAAGACAAGGCCAAGCGCGAGGAAATCGACGCGCGGAACCAGTTGGACGGCCTGGTCTACAACATTGAAAAGATGTTGAAGGACAGCGGCGACAAGGTCCCGGCGGGGGACAAAGGCGAAGTGGAGAGCGCGTTGGCCGAGGCCAAGAAAACGCTGGAAGGCTCGCCTAGCCCGGCGGAGCTGAACGCCGCGCGAGAGAAGCTGACCGCCGCTTCGCACAAGCTGGCCGAGGCGATGTACAAGGCCAACGCGGCTGCGCCGGAAACCGCTACCGCGGCGGAAGGCGCTGCGCAAGGCGAGCCGCCGCAAGCCGAGGCGAAGAAGGATGAAGGCGTGATCGATGCGGAATATGTCGACGTCGAAGACAAGAAGTAAAGGCTGCGCCGGATTGAGGAAGAAAACGGAATCCGGCAGGCTGTAGCGAACGTATGCAGGACATGGGCGCAAATTTCGCCCATGTGAATGGAGGGTGTCCTCGTGAAACAGCGGGCACCCTCCACTGCTTCTAGGGGCAACAGAATTCGAGAAGGAGTTGCGATGACCGATACTGTATGGCAATGCGAGCAGCTTCGCGCGGGTCAGGTGTACAGCAAGGAAGTGTTCCAGACGCGCGAAGAGGCGGAAGAGTTTGTGGCGAAAATGGCGCGGGTGGCGCCGGATATTTTTTGCCGCATCGAGCCGATCGATGTGGAGAAGGTGTGGAACTGAGCAGCGCCTCTCATCAGGGAGTCATTCTGACCCTGAGCCTGCCGAAGGGGAAGAATCCAGAGGGTGTCGGTTTGTGTAGGATGCTTCGATGAGAAAACCAGGCTGGGTGTACATTCTCGCGGGAAGAACAGGCACGCTGTACACCGGCGTGACCAGCGACCTGGATCGCAAAATGCTGCAACACCGGGAGAAAACCTATCCTGGCTTCGCGGCCAAGTACGACTGTAACCGGTTGGTGTTTTATGAGGGGTCGGGAGACATTCGGAGCTCCATCGATCGGGAGAAACAGATCAAAGGATGGACTCGGGCGAAAAAGATTGCGCTGATCGAAGGGATGAATCCTGAGTGGAAGGATTTGTCGGAGGGTTGGGGAAAACCGATGGAGATTCCTGAGCACCGGTAAGGCGATTTGTAGGCTGGCTTCGTCTGGATTCTTCACTGCGGTCGTTCGCCGCGGCGAAGCGACCTTCGTTCAGAATGACTCATCATAAGTGGGAGTCATTCCGAGCACAGCGAAGAATCCAGAGAATATTGAACCATGCGAGGTTGCGGTGGCCGTATTGAGAAATATAACGTTCCCCGTGATACGCTGGACGTGTGATCCAAAGTTTTCGCGATCGAGAAGCGGAACGCATCTTTTATCGCGAGCGAAGCAAGCGGTTCGGTTCGATTGAGCGCGCAGCTTTTCGCAAACTCAGGGCCATTCATGCAGCCCATTTGCTGGCGGACCTAATACATCCGCCCGGCAATCGCCTGGAAGCGCTGCATGGCGACCGAGAGGGTCAATACAGCATCCGGATCAACGCACAATGGCGCATTTGCTTTGAATGGAGAGAACCATATGCTTACGAAGTCGAAATCGTCGACTATCATTAGACGCTACAAAGATCGTATGCCGCCGCTTCATCCGGGAGAGTTTTTGCGGGAGGATTTCATGATCCCGCTTGGACTGAGCGCGAATGCATTGGCTCTAGCGTTGCGCGTGCCGGCGACGCGTATCTCGGAAATTGTGAATGAACGGCGCGGCATCACCGCCGATACGGCTTTGAGACTCGGGCGATACTTCAGAATGACGCCAGAGTTCTGGATGAATCTGCAATCGCAGTATGACCTGGAATCGGCAAGGGACACGGTTGAAGCTGAGATACGGAAAGTGGTGACGCCGGCGCCGCGAAACCGGAAGACTGGCGGCCTGAG
>JAJYVR010000064.1 GCA_021791935.1 Acidobacteriota bacterium | reverse complement strand
CAAACCAAATTTATCGCACCCCTAGCATCCGGGATATAGCAATCTTGGTTCCGCTCTAGCCGCTCACGAAAGGTCGCGCAGCGCAGGCCAGCCCTTTCGATCGGTGATCGCCCCAAAGAAACCCAGGGAAACGGCGACCGCGCCTGACAGAAAAAGCAGCAGTAAATTCGGAATTCCGCGAGTACTCAGCGGGAAAACGACCTGTCCGCCGACGGCCACCATCAACAAAAAAATGCCGCCGGCAAGTAAAAGCCGGGATGCGATGCGACGACGATAAAATGCCAGGATCGAAGCGCTGAAGGTCAGCAGGCCGCCGGCAAGAATGATAAAAACCTCCAGCCAGGAACTGCCGACGATGCTGGTCAGCGCCGCAACTGGGAAGTAGACAAAATTTGCGAATCCCCACAGGGTTCCCAACGAGAAAACGGCCGATCCCCAAAAGCGACGCAGCCGAACCTGTTGGTCCGCATCTTTCATGGGCTCGATTCGAAGTCTGACGCGCGTCCGGGGTTTGTTTAAAACATGCCCCAGGCGCGGCTGATGTAGTCCGTCATGGTAAGGCTGATGAGCAGCATAAAGGTAAACAATCCTGCCGCCACGGTCAGCTTCAGCAGCCGGGAGCTGTAGTGGATGTGCATAAAAAACAACACTACCAGCGACGCCTTCAGGCAAGCGATTGCCAACGCAATCACAGCGTTGAACACGCCAAGGTCAATGAACGAGATACCTGTGGTCAATGCGGTCAATACCAGCAGCGCGAAAAAGATTGCAAAGTACACTGGCGGCTTCACTACATGGACTTCGGCATCCTGATGCGTGGATATGTTCTTCTCGGTCATGCTCGGCGCTCCATATTCCCCGCGGTTGCGGGCATGTTCAAATTCTGTTGCCCAAATATCGCTGCGCTATCGATAGCGGCTGATCAGATAGAGCAACGGGAAAAGGAAGATCCAAACAATGTCGACAAAATGCCAATACAGCCCGAAATTTTCTACCGGGATCACATGGCCTGCGGTGTAGGCGCCTCTCGATGCCCGCCAAACCATGAAAAAGAGAAGCGAAATGCCGATGATCATGTGCAGCGCGTGCATTCCTGTCATCGCGAAGTACAGGAAAAAATACAACTGCGTTTTTTCCGCCATGTCCGGGGCAAGCGGAATCGCCTTCGGGTTCGTCGGATGAACAAATTCCTGAATGGAAAAGTTGATGCCGGGAACGTGCTGCTCCTGGTATTCCGTCGTCCACTCCACCCCTTTAATCCCAATAAATACGAACCCCAGCAGAATGGTCAGCGTCAGGAATAGGATCAGTTGACCTTTGCGGCGCATCTCCGCGCTATAGACAGCCATGGCCATGGTGAAGCTTGAACCAATCAAGACAGCCGTATTGGTCGTGCCCAACGCGATGTTGAGTGTGTTGCTGCCGGCGACGAAGGCCGGATGGTACCAGTTGCGCAAAATAAGGTAGGCGCAGAACAGGCCGCCAAAAAACATGATTTCTGTCAGCAGGAAAACCCACATACCGAAACTGGCGGCTTCTCGCTGCTGGCCAATGTCTTCAAAATGGTGCCGCATAAACGCAGGGTGGTCGTGCGCGTGCGGCAGTCCAGAGCTCTCCAGTTCGTGTGGCGTCGTCGCAATCGATGTGCTATCCAACGGTCTGTACCTCGTGATGGGTCTTGTTTGCCAGCCATTCGTAGTCGTAGGCTTCGTGGTCCATGATCGGGATCTCGGTGAAATTCTCCGTCAAAGGCGGCGACTGAATCTGCCACTCCAACCCGGTTGCCTGCCAGGGATTGTTGCCGGCAATTTGCCCATAGATCAGCGACCAGGGCAGATACAGCAAGGGCAGCAAATACCCAATGCCCAGGATGGAAGCACCGGCGGTCGAGAAGACGTTCAGTACCTGGAAATCCGCCGGGTAGGCCGCGTATCGGCGGGGCATCCCAAGATAGCCCAGGATGAACTGCGGGAAGAAGGTGACAATGAAGCCGATAAAGGTGATGACTGCGGCTGTCTTCGACATGGCTTCGGGATACATGCGCCCTGTCATCTTCGGCCACCAGAAGTGAATTCCAGCCATATACGCCATCAGCATTCCGCCCACCATCACAAAGTGGAAATGGGCGACAACGAAATATGTCTCGGTCAGGTGAATGTCCATGCCAAGTGTCGCCAGGAAAATACCCGTCAGGCCGCCGATGGTGAAAAGTCCTATGAAGCCAAAGGCGTAGAGCATCGGGGTTTCAAACGTGATGGAGCCCTTGTACAGCGTCATCGACCAGTTGAAAATCTTGATCGCCGACGGCACCGCAACCAGCATGGTCATCAGGGAGAAAACCAGCGCTGAGTATTGGCTGACGCCCATGATGAACATGTGATGTTCCCAAACCAGAAAGCCGAAGACGGCAATGGCGACGGAGGAGAACGCAACCGCAGTATAGCCAAAGACTCGTTTTCGGGAGAAGGTGCTGATCACTTCCGAGATGACTGCCATCCCAGGCAAGATCATGATGTACACGGCTGGATGGGAATAGAACCAGAACAAATGTTGAAAGAGCAGCGGATCACCGCCCTTGGTCGGGTCGAACACGCCAATGTTAAAGATACGTTCCAGAGCGACCAGCACCAGCGTGATGGCGAGGACCGGGGTGCCGAGAATCATGATGATTGAAGTTGCATAGTGCCCCCAGACGAACAGCGGCAGGCGAAACCACGTCATGCCGGGGCAGCGCATACGGTGAATGGTGACAATAAAATTCAGGCCGGTAAAAATGGACGAGAAACCGGCCATGAAGATTCCCATGGCTGCGGTCACCACGTGCGTATTTACATAGTGTGTGGACAGTGGAGTGGTAAAAGTCCAGCCTGTATCCACTCCGCCAAGAACCATGGCGGAGAGGATGAAAATGCCGCCAATCCAATAGAGATACCAGCTCAGCAGGTTGATCTTGGGAAATGCGAGGTCTCTGGCTCCAACCATCAGAGGAATCAGGAAATTCCCAATGGTGGCCGGTACCGACGGCACCAGAAACAGAAAAACCATGATAATGCCGTGCATGCTGAAGACTTTGTTATAAGTATCGGTCGCCATCAGATCGGCGGGCGGCGTCAACAACTCCAACCGGATCAACCCTGCGAGCACTCCGCCAATGATGAAGAAAAAGGTGATCGAAAACAGATACAGCATCGCGATCCGCTTGTGATCGCCGGTCAGCAGCCAACTCTTCAGGCCGTACTCCTGATTGAGGTAGCTTTTCGACGGCAGCTTGGCTGTCGACTGGTCTGGTAGCGATACGATGGTGCTCATGGTTTAGATACTCCTGGCGTGGGTACTATTTGCAGCGGGGCCGCTCCGGCGCCCTGGTTCGCCGGTCCGATCGGGGCTGGTTGGGCTGAATCCAAGTCCGACTTATTCATCATCTGTTGCAGGCGGTAATTGGAACTCAGGCTTTTTATATATTCAACTAGGTCAATCAGCGCGTCTTCGCTGATCTGCCCCTGAAAGGTGGGCATAATGGGGACATATCCCGCAGGAACATGCAACGAGGGATTCAGTATCTTTTCCCGCAGGTAGGCATCATTCGCAATCATGGTGGAGCCGTCGTTCATGCGGATACGAGTGTTGTACAGACCGTAAAGATTGGGCCCGCGCGCCTGCGAAGTGCCAGTATGACAGGCGTTGCAGCCCATCACGGCGAAGAGCCGTTCTCCGTTTTGCGCAAGGGACGCGCCGCTGGTGTTGCCGGCTTTCCACTTGCTGTAGTCTGCCGGAGTCATGACGTACACCCATCCGATCATGGCCGAATGGTCGGTACCGCAATATTGCGTGCAGAATAGATGATACTTCCCCGGCTTTGTAGCCTCAAAATAGACCGAGGTATAGCGACCCGGAATGGCTTCTCGCTTCACGCGAAAGGCCGGAATCGAAAAGCTATGAAACACATCCTGTGAAATCAATGTCAACTGAATTGGCACGCCTTCGGGGATGTGCAGCGCATCGATTTCATGCTGACCGCCGGGATGCTCGACCTTCCACATCCACTGCTTGCCGACGACGTACACGTTCATGGAATTTGGCGGAGGATTGTAGACGCGGAAATAGAGCAGCGCGCCCCACACAAAAAACACCAGAAAAATTCCCAGCGGAATCAGCGTCCATGTCGCTTCCAGCAGCGTCGAGCCTTCAATCTGGACCGCCTCCGGATGCCGCTCTTTGCGATAGCGCAGCGAGAAGAACAGGACCATGCTCATGACCAGCACCAGGCCAGTGATGGTCATCCCTACCAACGCAAAGTACAGCGCATCCGCGTACGGAGCAATAGTGGAGGCCTCCGGCGGAAAGATAGCAAAGTGCTCAAGCCAATGAACTAAAAATTCCCAAAGTACAGGACTGATGTGCGACATGTATGTTTTACCCGTTCGCCTTTTTCGTAGCTGCCGCGTTGCCACCCTGCATAGCTTCCTGCCGCAGCGAAATCAAAATAAATGTTCCTAATGCCAGCACGGTCAAGAGGCAACCCAGCTGAACAATGCGCACCACAAGCATGCTGTTCTTCGCCATGTGTGGGTCGTAGTGGTAGCAGTATGTGTAAATCAAATCTACCGGAGATCCGATCTGGCCATGCGAGGCTTCCACCAGCCCGGCGCGCATATCGCGGGCAGAGTACTCGACCCCCAGGTAGTATTGCGAAATCATGCCCTCGGTTGTAACCAGCTCAATGGAGCTGGGATGGGCAAACTGATTGATTTTTTCGTCGGGGCCCGGAACGCTGACATATCCGAAACCGACAGCCTTGGTCAGAGCAGCGATCGACGCGTCAGAACCGGTGAGGAAGTGCCAGCCATTTCCCGTATTCGGCCGTCCGTAACGTTTGACGTAGAGCGCTTTCTGCGAGGCGGCTTCCGCGGGAGTATCGTTGGGATCGAAGCTGACCACAATGATGTTGAAGTCTTTTCCCGGCGTGAATTTCAACATATCCAGCGCGCCGATCAACCCGTTCATTTCCTCGGGACAAAGCATGTTGCAGCGGTAGTACACCAGCGCCAGAATCGCGGGACGCTCGCCAAAGTAGTCTCCCAGATGCACCGTGCGCCCAGTCTCATCGCGAAACTCCGTATTCAGTGGAAGCGGCTGATCGAGATTTTGGTGGATCGTCACCCTCTGCAGGATCTCCGGCAACTTCGTCTGGGCTGCATCTCCCATGGACTTTTCGCCGATCGGGGCCGCTTGGCCATGGGCAATCGCAGCCCCAAATGCAGCCGTCAAGCATGCGCACACGACCGCCATCCACACCCGTGACGCTGCAAAGCGAAATCGAATTGTTGGGACTGTTCTCATCGATCCTAGCGGGCCGGGTGCAACTCCGCATGAACGTCGGAATATGGCCCAATTCCCAGGCGCTGTTCGCGTGCCTCGATCATTTGCAACTCCGGTCCGGTGCGAGCGAATCCATTCGTCAGGGGCGCGGTCACGGTTGTCTGGCTGTCTCCAAACATTGCCTGCTCCTGCGGCCCTTGCTGGCTCTCGACTGGGAGCCCTTTCTGGGCGACGATCTGCATCGCGCGGGCGATCGGAATTCTGACAATTTGCTTCTTCTCGTCTACCCAGGTGTAGTGATTCAGCAGCATGTCTTCGCGTGCGTGCATCTCCGCCACGTCCATGTTGCCATCGTCGGTTTGCAGCCGCGGCGTCGGGAATCTCCTCACCAACTGCTGCAACTGCTGCTGCTCAATCTGCGGGTTCGATTCCATGTTGCCCGGCTTCGCGCCAGCCATTTGCCGCCACTTGTCGGCTGGGCCGTCCTGCTGATTCAGTTCGTGATAGATCAACTTCCCGATGCCGAATGCAAGCACGAACACCACCGCAATCGAAGCCGCCATCACCACCAGAAATCCGGCAATGTCGGCGATGTTGGCGTCCGACAGCTCGTATCCGACCTTCTTGCTTTCCGAATCGCCCTCCTGATGCAGCGTCATAAAATCGTCCGGCGAGTCCGGTTTGTTGCGATCGTGTGGATCGTTGGGTCTATGCGTGGGCATGTTCAGGCTCCAGAATTTCAGGCAGATGCGGATCGTTCAATGCCACCAGACCGCGCGTCCGCAGGGTCGTGAAGTAGTAGGCCATCCACAGAGCGACCATCGCTGCCGGGACGAAAATGTACTGCAGCTCGGGCATGCTGAAGTGAAGATTGCGGCGGTCTTCAGGAAAGTTCGGAGCAATCAACCACCACGTGTCCCAGAAGCGCGCAAACAGCATGATGCAGCAAACCGTGGCCAGCCGTCTCTTATTGCGTTTCAGGTCGCGCGACAGCAGCAGAAAGAACGGCAGCACCCAGTGGAACAGGAAGTCCAGTCCAGCGATCGGTCCCCATCCGCCGGTGATGCGGTCCATGTACCAGCGAATTTCGTTGGGCAGGTTGCCGGACCAGATGATCAGGTATTGCGAAAACGCCATATAAATGTTCAGCATCACGAAAGCGAACAACAGCTTGCCCAGATCGTGCTGCTCGGTGACGCGAAAAATCGATTGGATCGGCTCATACTGCGACAGCGCCAGCACCATCAGCACCGCCAGCGCCAGCGCGGCATATCCTTGCGAGACGATGAACATGAATCCGTACATCGACGAAAACCAGGTGGGATCCAGCGACATCACCCAATCCACGCACATCCCAGTCAGCACCAGCGAATAGACCACCAAGCCAGGCCCGCTAAGATTTTCAAAACGTTTTTGCCAGAACCAGTTTCCATGGTTCATGTCGAAATCGCGCTGCAGCGACCAGCGGTTCAGAAAATACACAAAGATCCCGAAAATAATGAAGTATGCAACGCCGCGAATCCAGAAGCCTTCGACGTTCAGATACGGCCGCTTGTACGCGATGGCGTGCGCCTGCATCGCATCGATGATGCCGGCACGGAAGGCCGCCTGCGGATCAATCACCTTGGCCCAGATGTACAAGCGCTTGGCAAAGATGGCGATCGGCAGAAACATCAGAAACACCAACGGCAGGGTGCGGCTCATCGCCTCCAGCGGACGGCGAAGCAACAGGCCCCACTTGCCGCCCGTCACCCATTGCACCATCAGCAGCGCCAGCCCGCCAAGGCAAAAGCTCAGGCAGATCATCAACCCCATCAGCCAGCCGCGCAGGACATAGTCGAAACGATGGCTGATGAGCAAGTCGATCCCGGACAGGACCGCGAACACCGCGGCGATCGACAGAGCGCGAAGACGCCAGCGCAATACCGCTGGTGGAGCGCTCAGGTCTGCAGGCAAACGATTTTCGTGATATCCCATTTCCATTTCCGTTCCGCCTTATTTCTTCGTTCCCTTGGCACGCGATTGTTTCCCGGCAACACCGTGATTTGCGGCTTCCGGACCTGTCGGCTGGTTGGTACCGGGCAGCTTCGCATCCGGGATCATATCTCCCGCGCTGGGAACATTCGTCAACGCCGGGAGGGTCCATCCCTGGGGGAAGCTTGGGGCATAACCCATTTGCTGGGAAACTTCGGCCAGCGTCTGAATGTTCATGGCCGCCGGCACGTCCTGAAGGGTTGCATTTTGACTAAGCTGGAGCGCCCGGATGTAGGCAACGATGGCCCAGCGGTCCTGCGTGGCGATCTGCGCCGCGTAATCGGGCATGGCCCCATAACCGTGGCTGATCACGTCGAAATAATGGCCCAGCGGCTCCTGAAGGATGCGCGGCTCCAGCAAGTTACCGGCCGGCTTGTAGCCCCGTTCGACAATCATCCCGCGGCCATTTCCCACGCGCGAATGGCAGGGAGTGCAGTAAATATCGAATCGCTCCTGGCCCCGCCGGAGCACCGTCATGGTGACCGGAAACGGCATCGCGTCTTGTGCCTTGTTGTCGATCAAGCCGGTGTAGTAATACCTATCGGCGTCGAGCTGGCCGCGCGCCACCGTGCCCAGCACTTGCGGCCGGACAGAACGTCCGCTGGCAAAAAACCTCGACTCGCGCTGCGGAATCATTTTGGGCTGATTCTGCATGTCCTGCCGGCATCCAGAAACCGGAATCAGCACGGCGAGCGTGGCAGCGGCGAGTGTCCAGCGAAGCAGGCAGCGAAACAATGAATTTGTCGAATGCGTTGGCATGAATTTAATGTTCCACCTCAACAACGGAGACCGGGTGCAGCGACTCCAGCAGCGAACGTGTGTCCGTCACGGAAAACCGTGGATCGTCGGCCTCCAGGCAGAGAAAAAACTTGTCGGACGTTGCGCCGTTGCGAAAATTCGGGGCATTGAAGAGGGGATGGTACGGCGCAGGCAAGCGATTCAGCGCCAACATGCCGAAACCGGCGCAGAGCCCCGCCCATAGGATCGTCCACTCATACGCCGGAACAATGAAGGCCACCCAGGAAAACTTGCCGCGGCCAGCGATGTTGAGCGGATAGGCCCAGATGGAAATCCAGGATTCCAGCGTAAACATGGCCAGTCCGCCCAGGATGCCTCCCAGCAAGCACACACGGGATACAGCCTTTTCTTTCGGCTCATCGAAGCCCATCGCTTCCGCAGCCTCTTCCACCGGATAGGGCGTATAGCAGTCCATGCGGCGGTATCCGGCGTTATAGGAAGCTTTGGCCGCCACTACCAGTTCAGTGGGGGTGTCGAACTCGGCGAGCAATCCGTAAATCCCTTCGCGCACTGGCATTAGTCACCACCCTTGTGCTGAAGTTCTGCTTCATTGATTCTTGCGCCAGGCAAAATTTGGCGAATTTCTGACATTGGAATCATGGGTAAGAGTCGGATAAACAGGAAGAACAGCGTTGTAAACAGTCCAAGCGTGCCAACGAACGTCATGTAATCCCATCGAGTCGCACGGTAGGTGCCCCAGGAGGACGGCAGGTAGTCGCGCGTCAGGCTGGTTACGACAATGACGAAGCGTTCAAACCACATTCCAGTATTCACAATCAGCGACACGATAAAAAGGTAGGCAACGTTCTGCCGCAGGCGACGCGACCAGAGCGTGGTGAGCGGAAACGCGATATTCGAGAAGATGAGAATCCAATAGGACCAGCCCATGGGCCCGAAAATGCGGTTCCACGCCATGAAGAATTCCCACTTGTCGGCGGAATACCAGGCGTAAGCGATGTCCGTCATGTAGCCGTAGGCAACGATGAAGCCGGTGGCCAGCATCACCTTGCCGCAGTTGTCGAGATGCCGAATCGTAATCAGGTCTTCCAGGTGATAGAACTTGCGAATTGGAATCGCCAGCGTCAGCACCATGGCGAAGCCGGAGTATATGGCCCCAGCAACGAAATACGGCGGAAAAATTGTTGTGTGCCAGCCCGGCATGATGGCGACGGCAAAATCGAAGCTGATGACGGTATGCACGGAGAGCACCAACGGCGTCGCCAACCCCGCCAGCAACAGGCACGATGTCTCGTACCGCATCCAGTGACGGGCGGAACCGCGCCAGCCAAGCGCCATCTGGCCATAGATGAAGCGGCCGAATTTCGATTTCGCCCGGTCCCGCAGCGTGCCCAGATCGGGAATCATCCCGATATACCAGAAGACCACCGAGATGGTCGCGTACGTGGAGACCGCAAACACGTCCCACATCAGCGGGGAACGGAACTGCGGCCAATAATTCATCGTGTTCGGATACGGAAAGAGCCAGTAAATCGCCAGCCACGGTCGCCCTGTATGGATCACCGGGAACATGGCGGCGCAGACCACGGCAAACAGCGTCATCGCTTCCGCAAAGCGGTTGATGGAGTTGCGCCATTTCTGCTTGAACAGCAGAAGAATGGCGGAGATCAGCGTTCCGGCGTGGCCAATCCCGATCCACCATACGAAGTTGATGATGGCGAAGCCCCAGGCGACCGGCATGGTGATGCCCCAGATGCCCGTACCTTTCAGGAACAGCCAGGTCACCGCCACAAGTAGCATCATCGCGATGCTGCCCGCCAGGGCGAAACCGAAGAACCATCCCAGCGGGGTATGCGGCGTCAGCACAATGCGCGTCAGCTTGTCAGTGACCGAGCGGAAGGTATGCCCAGGCGCGATGACCCGTTGTTCTCCCGTTTCCGGGTCGATCATTGGATTTTGCGGCAAAATATCTTTGGTAGCCATGCTTCGTGCGGCCCTCTTCAGTTCGCTAAGGTTTCCTTGCTGCGTCAGTCTTCAAGTGTCCGTGCATCGCTGTGTCGATCAGACGTTTTCCATCAGGTCCGGGCTGGGATTCACCACTCCGGCAATGTACGACGTCCGAGGACGGGTGTTGAGGTCGGCCAGGACCGTATAGTTGCGCGTCTGCGCTTTGATCTTCGACACGCGGCTGTTTTTGTCGTTGATATTTCCGAATGTAATGGCATGGGTCGGGCACGCTTCTTGACAGGCGGTGACGATTTCCCCATCCCGGACGGTACGATTTTCTTTGTCCGCGCGAATCTTCGCCTTGCTGATCCGCTGCACGCAGTAGGTACACTTTTCCATCACGCCGCGGCTACGGACTGAGACTTCCGGATTGCGCATCAGTTTCAAAGACTCCGTCTCGTAGTCGGAGTACAGCAGCCAGTTAAACCGGCGCACCTTGTACGGACAGTTGTTCGAACAGTAGCGCGTGCCGACGCAGCGCTGGTAAGCCATTAAGTTCAGGCCTTCCGGCGAATGCACGGTCGCCCCGACCGGACATACCTGCTCGCAGGGGGCGTTCTCACACATTTGGCATGTCATCGGCTGAAAGTAGGCCTTCGGCGCATTCAAATCGCCTTCAAAATAGGTGTCGATGCGGATCCACTGCATATCGCGGCCCACCTTCACCTGGTGCTTGCCCACCACCGCAATGTTGTTTTCCGCATAGCAACTGACGATGCACGCGTTGCAGCCAACGCAGGAGTTCAAGTCGATCGACAGCGCCCACTGATATCCCTTGCTGTAGTCCCATGCCGGAAACAGCGTCGTGTCCCTGGTCGGCGCGTTGAATTCTGGATTCGCTGCGGCAAAGGTTGGGTTCTGTTTGAACTGCTCCAGCGTGGCAACCCGAATGATGCCGCGCTGTTCCGCTTCGCGTCCTTCCAGCGAATGCGGCGCGGGATCAGGCTGGATCTCTTTCGCTTCTTCCTCGTTGCCGTAGGCGCGCGCAAATGCATCTCGATGGTCGATGTAGTGGCTCTTGGTGGACGCGCATTCGTAGGTCTCGCCCGTCTTTTTCACCGTCGCGCCCACCGCGAACAACGGGGAGGAAGCCAGCCGAATCGGAAATGCGTCGAATCCTGCGCCGGTGCCGACGCGGCCCGCCTTGCGGCGACCGTAGCCAAGATAAATCGTGATGCTTTGGTCCGGGTGCCCGGGCGCGACCAGGGCCGACGCCTTGATTTTTCTGCCTTGATATTCGATTTCGACCACGTCGCTTTCGCTGGCGTTCAGCTTCACCAGCGTCTGGATGCTCATCAGCGCGGCGTTGTCCCAGGAAAGATTGACGATCGGCTTCGGCAGCTCCTGCATCCAGCCAAGGTTCGAATAGCGGCCATCGTAGATGGTCGGATCGGGCCGGAAAATCACTTCCATCGCCGTCGCATCCGGCATCGCCGCGGCAGTCGAGCCTGTATTTTTCGCGCTCACCTGCTTGGGAGCAAATGCCGTGTTGGCAATCCATCCATCATGCAGCGCCTTACGCCATGGCAAGTCCGCATCGCCGTCCCCCGACTTGGCCGCGCCGCCCAGCACAGATTTCCAGTTGTCGCGCACCGCGTCCATGGGGGAGACATCGGGCTTGTCCAGCATGCTCTGCAGTATGTGATGCGCGGACTTTCCTCCATAGAGCGGGTCAATCATCGGCTGTACGATGCTGACGGTCCCATCGTAGGCTCGAACATCCGACCAGCTTTCCAGATAGTGCGCCGCGTTGATGTGCCAGTCCACGACCTCGGCCGTTTCGTCCACATACAAGCCAAGATGAGCGACCGTTTTCGCATGGCCCATCGCTTTTTCAAAATTCAGGTCCGCCGGCGCGCTGTACACGGGATTGCTGTCGAGAATCACCAGCCAGTCCACCTTGCCCGCGTTCAAATCCGCAACCAACTGTTTCAGGTCGTCGATTTCGACGGTGGGCATCGGGTTCACAGTCTCCGTATAAACCACCGTCTTGCCAACGTTGCCCAAGACCTGGTTGATCGCGATGGCGGCCAGATGGACACCCGGCGCGGACTGCTCTCCGGGGATCACGACGCACTTGCCGGCATTCGCCTTCAGGTCTTTCACCACTGCGTTCAGATACGCCGTCTGCTCCTCGGTCCACACGGTGCCACTGGGGGCCGAGCCTGCCCCCACACCCGCCGCAACGGCCGCAGCAAAAACCTCCATCTGACTGGCGCGCATCCGCAGCCGATGGTCGGCCTTAAATCCCGTGGTCGAAGGTGTGCTTTCAACCGCATACATGCGGTTCATTTCCACGTCAGGTTCAAGCGAGCGCCGCTTCGCATAATCCGCCGCCAACTTCAGAAATCCTGGGTGCCACAGACCGGAAAGAAAATCCGCATCGAGCGCAAGCACCACATCCGCCGCATCCAGCTTGTATTGCGGATCCACAAAGTCGCCAAACGCCTGCTTCGACGCGGTCCGCGACGAGTCGCGATTCACTGGATCGTACTGGAACCACTTGGCATTCGGATATTTCGCGCTGGCGCTCTTCCACTGCGCGGCCAGCGTCGGCGAGACCACCGTGCCGCTCAGAAAATACAGTCCCTGACCGCCGCTCGATGCCTTCGATTCCAGCATGGCGGTAAAGTCCGCCATAAAATTCGGATAGTCACGCGTCTCCCCGCGATACAGCACGCGCTTGGAACGGTCCGGATCATACAGCCCCAGCAGCGTCCCCTGGGTGTACGCATCTGAAGTGCCATGATTCATGGGATGTTCCGGATTGCCTTCGAGCTTGATGGGCCGATAGGCTTCGCTTTTTACCAGCAGCGGAACCGAGCCCATGGGAAACGGGTGCGCCGTCGCAAAATAGATCGGTTTCCCCAGCACCAAATCTTCCGGCTGTTTCACGTAGGGATAGATGGGCTCGTCCGGCTGCTTGGTACATCCGGTCAACCCAGCCAGGGCAATCGAGGCGCCCATCAATTTCATGAATCCGCGGCGGGAGACAGAATCCACCCACTCGGAGGCATGTTGAGGAAATTCGCGCCGTAAGGCGTCCTGGAAATCCGGCGTATCGGCCAGCTCGTCGATCGTCCGCCAATATCGTTTGCCCGACATGCCTGCCAGACGCGCCTGCGCCGTCTCAATCAACTGGGTCGATTTCGACTTCTCAACCGAATCGATTGCCATAGCTTCGTGGGTACTGGTCTTGTGCTCGTTTTCCATCTTCAAATCTTGACCTTTGCGGTTGGCTTTCATTGCCCTGCCGACATTGCTGCGTCCGGTGGCGCTTGCCCGCGCCTATCGCCGCTCATCGATGACATGTGTCACAGCTGGTCAGCTGCTGCGGCGGACGAATATGGTATTGCACCAACAGATAATTTCCAAGGGATTTCTGGTCCGTGAATTTCACAAAATGCGGATTGATCGGGACTTGAGCATGTACAGATCCACCGGCTGACGACGACCAGGATTGCATGTCCGCAAAGCTCGGCTCATCTGTACCCGTGCGCGGACTGGCCGGCGGGTCGAGAGCGGCCATCTGGGCGGCGTCATTGTCGGGATTCTGCGTGACGCAGTTCACCAGTTGGGCTGTGGGAACGCCAGGAGTGGTGGGCTGGTTCGTGCACCAGACCGGATGCAGCGTCGAGGGGCCTTCCCATGCCATCTGGTAGATTTGCGACGTTGGACGAAGGTTCTTGACCGGATTGCGATGACAGTTCAGACACCATTCCATCTGCAGCGTGTTGGCCTGGTAAGTCAGCGGCATCTCATCGATGCGGCCATGACAGGTGGAGCAGCCGATGCCCTTGTTGACGTGGATGGAGTGGTCGAAATACACAAAGTCCGGCAGATCGTGCACCTTGGTCCACACAACCGACTGACCGGTCGCCCAACTGTTGCGCACCGGGCCCAGCAAGTCGGCATTGGTCCAGACTTGCGCGTGGCAATTCATGCAGGTCTTGGTGGGCGGAATGCCCGCGTAGCTCGATTTCTCCACCGAAGTATGGCAATACTGGCACTGCAGTCCAAGGCCCTGCACGTGGTGCTTGTGGCTGAAAGGGACAGGCTGTTCCGCGCGTTGGCCCTGGCGGGTGACCCACGGCGAACGTTGCAGATAATTCAACGTCACCCCTACGCCGATCAAGATCACTCCATAAAGAACCAGCGTAATCCGAGTCAGCGAATTGGAACTACGATCAAAAATCTGCGCCATGTGTAGGTGCTTCCCTGCCTACTTGCCCGGCGTTGAGCCAGGCTTGTTGAATTGCCCCGAATCCACCGCCGAAGACGTTCCGCGTTAGGGGTGAACAATCACGGGTTGTGGTTGCAAAAAAAAGAGTTCGGGTCCGAAGAAAATTCAAGGGCCCGAAAAAAAGACTACAGGAGCGATGGAAAGTTCGGCAACCCCAAACGAAAATTTCTATGAAATATTTTCCCCTGGGCAAAAATATTTTCCTCGGACCGGTGCAGTCCCCCCACGATTTCGCGTGATATCTTCGTCGCTCCCACATGCCCGCTCCTCCGACGGATTCGCCCAACGCGTTCGACGGCAGGGCCATCGCCAGCAGACGCCGTTCTGTCATCTCGTCGATGGCGCAGCGAACCCCTTTCCGCCCCTC
>JAJYVR010000063.1 GCA_021791935.1 Acidobacteriota bacterium | reverse complement strand
GATACATTCTGCGACGATCCTGCCATGACCCCAGCTCGATTTCAAGAGGGTAGGTCTGCACTACATCGCATTTTCAAATCCCACTGTTGAGCCAACAGGACTTGCTTCCCTCCGACAGGTCAAAATAACCGAAACTGTCAATTCCGTGACGAACTTGGGCTAGACAATGCGCACATGGCGCAAATTATCTCACGAGGTTAACTGAAAGAGGAGATTACCGAGCGCGACGTGTCAGTCATTCTTGGAGGCGGGGAACTGGCCGGCGGCGGCGACTCCGTTGCGGGTCGTATTTTTGATATGGTACATGGCCGCGTCGGCGGCGCGGATGACGGCGTGAATATCCGAACCATCTTCCGGAAAGCTGGAGACGCCAAAGCTGGCGAGGATTTGCAGATTGATGTCCAATTCCGGCAGAAACCTGGTCGTCCGCAGTTTTTCCATCAGGCGGTTCGCCAGGTCCAATGCGCGCTGTTTGGATTGATGCGGCATCAGCACCACAAATTCATCGCCGCCATAGCGATATCCGGTTTCAATCAGTCCCAGGCTGTCTCGCACCATGTCGCCGATCTCCGCCAGTAGCTTGCTGCCCTTCAAATGCCCGTAGGTATCGTTGACCGATTTGAAATGATCGAGATCGAAAAAGATCAAGCTGACCGGCTTGCCGCTGCGCCGGCTCCGTTCCAGGGAGCGCTCAAGCCGTTCGTACAGATGCCGGGCATTGAACAATCCGGTGCAATCGTCGGCGATCGTCAGTTGCTGGATTTGCTCAAACGCGCGCGCGTTTTGCACGGCGATGGCGGCATAGTCGCAGAGCGCATGGAGGAAAAATATTTCATGGTTGTCCATGTTCTCCGGATGACAATTCACCAGTTGCAGCACGCCATAGGTTTTGTTTCGCACTCGCAGCGGAAGGCAAATGATGGACTCGACGCGGCTGCTGTTCTTCGGCAATTCGTCAGCCAGATCGTGATCGTCGGGAACGCTGGCCAGGATCATCGGTTCGCCGTGCAGCGCCACCCAGCCCGGAATGCCTTGTCCCAGGGGAATGCGCTTGTGGCGTAGCTTTTCCGTTTGTCCGCCGGAGATGACGCCGTAGTAAAGCTGACGATTTTTCTCATCCACGATCAGCAACGACCAGGCTTCCGGGGTGAAGAACCGCGTCATCTGCTGCAGGATGCCGTTCAATATGCCGGTCAGATCGACAGACGAGGTCAGCGCACGCGCGACCTCATGGAAGGTCTGGATCTCCAGCCCCGGCTGGCCGTCCGGGAAGCGAATCGTCTTCATCAGCGGAACCCCTTCTGTCAGCGTATTCTTTGGGCCGCTATGTGCGCGCCTCAGCTATTCTTCGCGTTGCAGGGGAGGGACTATCGATATCCATCGCTATTCGAGCATTCTACCGCAAGCGATGCGAGACGGAAAATTCCGGTCGGCGATTGAAAGGTCGTTCTATCCGCCGATGTGCACCATGCTGCGCGAGGGCTTCAGAAAGTCCGGCTCGCCGATGTGGTGGCGAGCTTCTTTGCGGTCGACCGTGCGCCGGATGAATTCCGCCAGGTCGGCGTCGTCGCCGCCGCGTCGCAGCACGCCGTATAAATCGTGATCGGACTGCGAAAAAAGGCAGGTGCGCAGTTTGCCATCGGAGGTGAGCCGGACCCGGCTGCAATGTCCGCAAAATGGATGCGACACCGGCGCGATGATGCCAATTTCGCCCAGACCGTCCTGAAACGTGTAGCGCAACGCCGTCTCGCTGGCAATATTGGGGGCCAGCGGCACCACCGGCTGGAAGGTGTTGAGCGCGGCCAGAATTTCCTCCAGACGGACGACCACTTCAGGGGTCCAGACGCGGTCTTCTTCCAGCGGCATAAATTCAATGAAGCGGACAATCACGCCTTCCTCGCGGGAGAATTTTGCAAATTCGACGATCTGGTCTTCGTTGAATCCTCGCAGCAGAACGCAGTTGATTTTCACCGGATTGAGACCGACGCGTTTGGCCGAGCGGACGCCCGCGAGAACTCTGCCGAAGCTGTCTGGCACGCGGGTGATACGCGAAAATTTCTCGCGATCGATCGCATCCATGCTGACGGTAATCCGGTCCAGCCCCGCGCCTTTCAGCGGTTGCGCCAAACCTTCCAGCAGATGTCCGTTGGTGGTCAGGGCAATGTCGAGCGGCTGGCCCATGCCAGGCGAAAGCCGCGTCCCGTCGGCGGCAAAAGCGGTCCGCATCTCCGCCAGTGCGGCGATCATTTCGATCAGGCCCTTGCGCAGAAGAGGCTCGCCGCCTGTCAGCCGGATCTTTTCGATGCCCAGCGAAACAAAGACGCGCACCATGCGGAGATAGTCGGCAATGGGCAGTTCAGAATATTGCGCGCCTTCTGTGCCCGTACGGCAGTAGACGCATTTGTAGTTGCAACGGTCGGTCACCGAGACGCGCAGATCCGTAATGGCGCGGCCGTGCTTGTCCGTCAGGCGCGGCGCGGCGAAAGGCGAGCGGACATCGGGATCCATTGTGGTCGCGGCCATTTCCTTCCCAATATCGGATGCGGGAACGGCCACGTAAGGAGCAAGACACAGGGACACCTGAATGGAGCGCAGGGGTCAACTGTCGCCGAGCTTCCTTTCCAATGCGATCCTATGTTGCCAGAGATCGCGGGAGGCGCAACCGTTTCCAGCCACGCCCTGGGTTCCTACATCCGGAACGCCGCCGCAACCGCCAGGGTATGCCCGAGAGGCGGGAGCGGTCGGAAGACATTTTCAGTATAGAAGGAGTCGGCGAAGCTGGTTCCGCAGGTGGCGCGGAGTTGAGTTTTTCCGATCGGTGAAACCGACGCTGCAAAATAAGGCAGGGTGAGGGAAGTTGCTAGTTGCCGGTTCCTGAAATTGCGCCGCAAATTCAACCATGCGAGTTGGATGACGATCCGCCGCTATTCCGCCTGACCGGTGACGCGGAATGCTCTGGTGGTGAGTGTGCGCCATCCCCTAAATGGTTTGCGAAGGGCGGAGTCGGCTATATCGGCTTAGCCTCTTTAATCCAGTCAACCAACTGGTTCAGATCATGTGCCCAAAACAGAGTCAAACCAGAGTTCTGTGCATCGATGAGATTTCCGAGTTTAAAAACGCCGCCGAGTACCGCAACCGGAACCACGCCTAGAGTTCCGAATTGATTGATCCAGGCTTGCGCTTTCGCAGCGGCGTCGTTGTTGAGGCGTTTTACCGAGTTGGTCGACGAGTTGGAGACCTTGCACTCAATGGCCATGATCCGCTGATCGTAAAGCCCAATGATGAAATCGGCCTTGCGGGTTCCGAGAGTGCTTTCGCGGCAGAATTCCCCTGGTTGCGGAGCCAAATTTGTCGTTGACACTCTCCGAGTCGGGACCTTTACAAAGTCGATCCCTAGCAGGGCTTTCTCTACCTGCAGTTCCTGCTGATTCTTGCCTTCGCTGCGTCTATCCGTACTGACCTTGCTCCACGCCAGCATAGCCGCTGACGCAATCACCGCAGCTTTCCGTTCGGCCTTCGTAGGCTGCCGATCCTCCAAAATCCACGGGAAGCGTTTTTTATCTAACCCAGCTCGGACAACCTCCAGCACTCGTGTGACCATCGCTGGGTCATTCCTCAATTTCGCGCGGCTCAGGAAGGCATCGTCGGCCAGAGTTCTTAAATCATCAGTTGAGATGGGGGGACCCGCCAAGTATCGGAATGCCGTCAACGTCTTCGGATCGGACAGCAGCTCCAACGCATTTTGTTCAAGTTGGGTGAGATCGACGCTGGCTTCTAGCAGTTTTTTCACCGACCCTTGGTAGATTTCAAACGCTTCCGTGTAAGCCTCTGCAGGCTCATCTAGCCGTTCCTGTCGGAATCGGGCCTTGGCTTCAGTGAGCCCTTCAGACAGTTGATTATCGGACCAGCGCGGTGGCGTCTTCATACAGATTGCATCGCTTCCAATAGCTCGGGGCTCGGGACCAAAATCCGCTCCATTTCGCGGGGTTCAAATTTTGTGAGACCGCCCGCATACGTCCGGCCTTCTTCCAACGAAACTGCCGAATTGAGAAAATGTGCGAGTTGGTCGAGCGTCGACGACGACAGCGGATCGCGCGGGTAGAGACCGTGCGCGATGTTGATGTGCCTGGCGTCGGCAAGATTGCGTACGAAAGCAGGAGCGCGGCGTGCCATGTAAGTTGCGAGAATTGGGGCTGGAGAGCGGAGGCCGACCGACCACCACGCCTTACGATTCTTTGCAACATAGCCGGAGTCGGCACCCGCAGCCTTTGCTTCCTTGAGGAAAAGGTCAACCACTTTCCGTTCCTCTTTTTCGAAAATGCAAAGGTCTGCAGGGAGGTCGATCACGTCTCGCAGTTTCGAAATATTGGCGAGAGCTTCTCCGGCGGCAAAGAGTTCTTTCGCACGCGTTACAGATGCGTAGAGCACGGATTTCGGTAACATCGAGCTATGTAGTCCCGCGATCCAAATGCGGTTAGCGCCCGTCACTTGACCTCGATGAACGCGGCACAGTTCGCCCAGCTCAACGTATCCCTCCGGTAACTCCCTGACCTTGGTGGTGAGATGCGACCATCGGTTTTCGGCCTGCAATCGTTGGCGGTGGAACATTTGACCGCCTGTGAGCGCGTTACTTTGATCTGCACTTGTTGTTCGACGTATGCGGATTTTTTCAGGCGCTGAACCCACGACAAATTGGGTGACAGCAGCAGTTGTGGCGGCATCAGTGAAGGTTCGGGAAGTCGGCTCAATAACTGTAATTCCTTGCCCACCCAGATCGTGCAGGAACAGCTCGCGCACGAGCTTGCCGTAGTTTACGTCGAGCCATTCAGCCGAAGTGATGAAGGTTCCGAAATCATCTTTGCGCGCTTTCAGAACCGTAGCCAGAAAGAAATGAACGTGCAAACCTGCGAGCTGGCTTGCTGAAAATCCGAGTTTTTGTGCTTCCGCGGTTAGCCATTTTTTGCCCGCGTCGTCGAGCTTATGGTGCCGCACATACGGAGGATTGCCAATAAACAAAGTGCGGCCACCGATTTCTGGAAGGGCTACAGTCCGGTAATCAGCCAACATGACTTCGGATCTACCAGCCAGACCCATGGCCGCGAGATTGCCGCGAGCGATAATCGCCGCAAGTGGGTCGACTTCGATCCCGACGAGGTTCGCACGTGGAAAACATGTTGCGGCGGCCAAAAGAAACCGAGCGGACCCAGATCCCGGATCGACTATCCTGCTGGGATTAAATTTCTTTTCGACCGCCCATGAGAGCATAGCTCTAGTCACAAAAGGCGGCGTATACGTAGCCCCTTGGTCTCTACGGGTTTGAGCCGAACGCACATAGCAAAACGCCTCCCCGATTGGATCACCGCCGGCCCGGATTTTTGCGCGGAGTCGATGAGCCGCGTCCTCGGTGCATGGCGCTATGTCCGCGGCGAGTGCAGATTCCTCACGCGACCAACCGCGAACGGACCGAGCGCCAAGCTGTAATGCCGCCGAGATGAGATGATGTTCCGTTTGGAATTGAGAAAACATAATCTTGAGTATCCTCGGATTCTAATCCTCCGCCCAGACGTGTTGCTAGATAGCCTTTAGTTTAATGCGTGCGCGATCAATTGACGCGCACCGTTGTGCGCCTTAGTCTCGAAGGAGAGGGCTGCGGGGGAATTTGAGGACGCGCGGCTCGAATTTCTCACTCGCCGGGAGGCATCGCGATGAAGTTCCTGGTTGCCGATCTTGAACGGCAGGCCATCGATTTCGATGAATCTCTTGCCGCTGGAAGCATCGATTTTGTGGACGATATGCGGCAGGCGGGAGTGCTGCACACCGCTGGCCGCGTCGATCTGCTGAAAGAGCATCGCGGCACCCACGAGATTGTCGAGGACATCCGCATCCGGGGCAGTCTCGATACCAGGATGGAGGTGGCCTGCGCGCGCTGTCTGGAGCCGGTGGCGCAGCCGATCGATGCCAGTTTCGACCTGATTTTTCGCCCCTCGGGCGCGGACCTCGACAACTCCGACCGCTCGATTTCCACATCGGAGACCGAAATCGGCTACTATGAAGGAGACGGTTTATTGCTTGAAGATGTGCTGCGCGAGCAGATCCTTCTGGCGCTTCCAGCCAAGAACCTTTGCCGCGAAGATTGCAAAGGGCTTTGTCAAGAGTGTGGCCGGAACCGCAACACGGATCCCTGCGATTGCGCGACCGCTTCGACTGGCCCGCGCTGGAACCGGTTGAAGGCATTGCAGCCGCAGCTAGTTCGCAGCCAGGACAAGCCATAATTTCAAGTCCGTTGATCGAACGTGCCGACGGATGCGAAAGCATGTCATTCTGAACCGAGGTCGGTCGCCCCAGGCGACGCGACCGAAGTGAAGAATCCAGAGAATGCCGGCTTTGTAGGCAGTCGCGAACACCTTCTGGATTCTTCGCTACGCTCAGAATGACGAACGTTATTTCTTGAATTGCAGATTGTCGCAAGCGATCAGAATTGTTGCACCCGCCTTGGGAACTCTCACCGGAATAGCGCCTCGATGGCGTGCGATCGAGTGGAGAGGGACGAGCGGCGGGGAAAGGGAATTTCCATGCCGAATCCGAAACGACGCCACTCCAAACAACGCACCGCCAAGCGGCGTTCGCACGATTTTCTTACCACGCAGTCGCTCTCCGAATGCCCGAGCTGCCACGAGCGCAAGCTGCCGCACCACGCGTGCCCGAAATGCGGCACCTACAAGGGCCGCGACGTTCTGGCTGTAGCGACAAAGGAACAAAAGAGCTAGCCACCCCTCCTTCCATGCTGATTGACATTGCTCTAGACGCCATGGGCTCCGACAAATCGCCAGAGCCGGAAATTCGCGGCGCGATCCTGGCGTGTCGGCAACTGGAGGTACGGGTCCATCTGGTTGGACCGGAGCGCACGCTGCGGCCGTTGCTGGCCAAGCAGATGCGTCGCGTCGGCGCGCGTCATCTTCCCATCAAAATAGTCCAGGCCAGTGAAGCCATCGGCATGGACGATAAGGCTGTGCAGGCGGTGCGGGCGAAGCGCGACTCGTCGATGCGCGTGGGCCTGAAGCTGGTGCGCGAAGGCGCTGCCGCCGGGTTTATGACGGCGGGCAACACCGGCGCGGCCATGGCCACGGCCAAGATGGTGCTGGGCACGCTGCCGGGCGTGGACCGTCCAGCGCTGGTGGCGATGTTGCCGACCAGTACGGGCAGGCCGTGCCTGTTGCTGGATGTGGGCGCGAACGTCGATTGCAAACCGAAAAATCTGGAGCAGTTCGCGGTGATGGGGGAGATGTATGCCCGCGCCGTGTTGAAGGTTGCGCGTCCGCGCGTGGGGCTGCTTTCGATTGGCGAGGAAGAAGGCAAAGGCAACGAGCTGACGCGGGAGAGTTTCCCTCTGCTGCAGCAGTTGCCCATGAACTTTCTGGGCAATGTGGAGGGTCGCGACATTTATAACGGCCAGGCCGATGTGGTGGTCTGCGATGGGTTCATCGGCAACGTGGCGCTGAAGACATCGGAGGGGCTGGCGCGGCTGGTGCGGGAATCGCTGCGGGAGTCGTTGACCTCGACGGTGACGGCGCAGGTGGGCGCGCTGCTGTCGCGCAAGGCGTTCAACGACTTTAAAAAGCGGCTGGACCAGTCGGAATACGGCGGCGCTCCACTGCTGGGCGTGCGCGGGGTGTGCATTGTGGGCCATGGGTCGTCGAACGAACGCGCCATTATGAATGGGATTCGCGTGGCGGCGGAGTTTGCGCAGGCCAATGTGAATGCCGCCATCGAGCAGGGGCTGGTGGCGTTGAATGGCGCGCCGGCGGAATAAAGAACGCTTATGAGCACGACCGAAAATCCACAAACAACAATTGCATTTCTTTTTCCGGGGCAGGGATCGCAGGCCGTCGGGATGGGCCGCGAACTCTATGACGCATTTCCGGTGGCGCGGGCGGTGTTGGAAGAGGCCGACGAGGCGCTGGGATTTTCCATCTCGCGACTGTGTTTCGACGGGCCGGACGAGGAGTTGCGGCTGACGGAGAATACGCAGCCGGCGATTCTGACGGTTTCCGTGGCGGCGTTGCGGGTGCTGGCGGAGCGCGGCGTGGCTTGCCAATTTGCCGCCGGGCATTCGCTGGGAGAATATTCGGCGCATATTGCGGCGGGAACGCTGTCCTTTGCGGATGCGGTGCGGACGGTGCGCAATCGCGGACGGTATATGCAGGAAGCGGTGCCGGCCGGAGTGGGCGCGATGGCGGCGATCCTGGGGATGACGGCGGAAGCTGTGGTGGAAGCGTGCGCCGATGCGGCGAAGGAAGCTGGCGGCGTGGCGGCGGCGGCGAACATGAATGCTCCCGAGCAGACCGTGATTTCAGGCGCGGCGGCGGCGGTGGAGTTGGCGGCGGCGAAGTGCAAAGAGCGCGGCGCGAAACGCGCGATTCCGCTGAAGGTGAGCGCGCCGTTTCATTGTGTCCTGATGCAGCCGGCGCAGGACCGGCTGGCGAACGATCTATGGGCGACGACATTTCACGATCCGAAAATTCGCGTGGTTTCCAACGTCGATGCCGCCTGGGTCGCGACCGGCGATGCCGCGCGCGATGCGCTGATTCGCCAGGTGACGGGCGCGGTCCGCTGGGTGGAGTGTGAGCGGCAACTGGTTGCCGCCGGCGTCACGCATTTTATTGAAGTCGGGCCCGGCAAGGTGCTGTGCGGACTGATGCGCCCATTGGATTCCAGCCGGACGTGCCTGCATGTCGAGAATGTCGCGAGCCTGGACAAAACGCTGGCCGCGCTGGACAATAATCCCGGCTGAGCGCGAGGAGATGGCGATGACGCGAGACCGGGTCCTCCCAATGCTATCGATTGCGAAATGCGTTTCCATGCGGCCTGTCTTTTTTGGAATTCTGCTGCTTGGCTGCGCGCTGGGGACGGGCTCGGCAAAGAAAGCCGAGAAGACATTGACCACGCCGCAAGGAAAGCCGGTGCGTACGGTGTACGTGAATGCCGGCTCCGTTGTAATGGCGAATGCCGCGACCGCGCAGTTGAGCCAGGATACCTGCCTGACGACGGTTTCCGATCCAAAACAGGCGGATGCCGTGCTGGAGGTGGGAATCGCGCTGCCTTCCGTGGGCGGAGATTCAGGCGGCGGCCCCGATGTTTCTGGCTCAAAGCCGCGCACGCAGTCGCTGGGCAATGCCCATAGCAAGCCCAAGCGCAGTGCCTCCGTTACCTGCAGCGACAGCAAAGGGGAAAGCGGCGGTTGCACGACTCCCTACAGCGCGCAGGGGGGCGAACTGCCGATACAGCCCGCTGCCGACTGGACAGAGGGCATGGGTCCGAGCTATACCGTGTCTCTGGCGTCGCCGGGAAACAGCTCGCAAGACCTGTGGGACCCGGATGGGCGTCGCAAACATTCTTCCTGGAGCAATCAGTTGCGCGAGGCAGCGGGATGCCCGGTCTGTCCAGGAGAACGCTTCAATCCGCGCCACGACAAGATGACCTATCGGCAGTGGATGCAGGCCAAATGTCCGGGCGTACCGATCGCCGGCGCAAGCCAGTAATTTCCATCTAGCGGTGCTCCAGCCGGCCTCGCTCAGGACGACAGCCACACTTGATTCCACCCCAGCCGCAAACGACGCGGTAAGCAGTACCGCGGCAGGACAAAAACTCGAGTTAGAAGAGGCGCTCGGCGCGCACCAGGCTGCCGACGGCGGCCACGCCCGACAAGGACAGGTTGAAGGTTTCGGAGGTCTCATTGCGGGCCGCCCCCAGCGAGAATTGCTGGAATTCGACGGTGAGGCCGCAGCAATTCCGGTTGTAGGTCACCTGCAAGCCTGCGTATATGAGCGCGCGTCCCTCCAACTGGAAGTCGCTTTTCGCCGCCGCGCTTAAGCCGGGCTTGGTGATGGCGCCATATCCGAGCAGAAGCTGCATCTGGTTGTAGTTGACGACATTGGCCGGCTGGTTGGGAGGCATAGGCGTTTCGCCGACCGCATTCAGCAAAGAGTGGCCAAGGCCGGAAAAGAAATTGCCGTGGTGATAGTCGGCGTACACGTCGCTGGCCGCCCATCGTCCCGCTTTCGTATCGTAGTCGGCGTCCCACGCCAGGTCGGTGGTATAGCTGGGATCGATTCGCAGTCTGGAGACGACTGGGGAGAGGTCGCGCGGGGCGGTGATATAGGCGATGCCGCTGAGGTCGAGCGTCGTCGAGAAGATGTTCCGGCGCCCGGAAATGACGGCGTTGCCAAACGTGGGATCGGCAAAATATTTCTGTCCGATAAACCAGGAGGCCCATTGGCGCGGAGCTCCCGCGCAGCCTGAATTGTCCGGCGGCGGTTGTTCGGCCGCGGGGGGAGGCTGGTCGCATGGTTTGGGATGCAGCCGCTTCAGAAAAATCCTCTGGGTCACGCCATATTCCACCTCATTGGTGTCGCTGTAGATGTCTGTGACATCGAAGCGCGGAATGTTGTTGAAGTTGCGAACGCCCGTCACGTAGCGATAATTGAACTCCGGTTCGATGGTATGGCGCAGGGCAACTCCGAAATGATTCGCCAGATACGGGCCGTTGAAGTCGCGCTCCAAAACGGGAGGCAGAATCTGGAGGTCGGCTTCCACGGCGGCGCGATCGATGCCGGCGTTTTTGGCGGTCGGGACGGCGTCTTTACCCGGCAATGCGGTTGCCGGCTGGCTAGGGGCTATGGCGGGTACTGGGCCCAACAATTGGCTGTGCGAGTAGGTTGTTTCGCGCAGTCCCAAGGTTGGGCGGAAGGTCCATCCATCCGCGATCCAGGGCATGGTGACATGGGGGAACAGATCGAGGCGGCCGACATGGTGGGCCTGGTAATACGGTTCGGAGCGCGCCAGAACTCCGAACGATGCCTCGCCGCCGGCGAACGCTCCCGACCGGTCCAGATCGTGGTCCAAGGCGTCGAACTCCAGCCGCGGCAAATGGAAGATGTGGACCTCGTCTCCGGAGATGAGGCTGGCGTATTTCTCATAGCGATCCGCATCGAAGCTGCTGGCGAAGCCATTTTTTTCGTGGGTTAGAAAGGCCCACGACTTGACCTCGGAGGCGACCGCCAGCGAATAGTTTTCGGCGAAGACCAGCCGGTAGATATACGAACTCAAGTACTCGGCGTTGGTGACGAAGCGCGTGTAGGGAGTCATGTCATGGCGGGCAGTGACGATGGTGTCCTGGCCGCCCTGGTTGATATAGAGCGGAGCCAGGCCGCGGTCCTCCAGTCCGTTATACAGTCCATGGACGAAGGTTTTGCCCATACCCTTGTAGCGGAACTCGGCGTTCTGCTCCCAGCCGCGCAGGGAATAGTACTGGAAGCCCACCACCAGGTCCGCGGTGCGGCCGATGACCCAATAGTATTGCTCGCCGATCACGTTGCCTTTAATGCTGGAGATTTCAAGCGCGGGAATCAGGAACCCCGATTGCCGGCTGGAGGAATCCACGCCATGGGTGACATACGGCAGGTACAAGATGGGATATCCCATGGCGCGGAAGTTGGCGTTCGCTGCCCTCGCGGTGCCGTTGTCGACCATAATGTGGGGCGCGAAAATGCGCCAATCGGGCTTCGGCACGCGGCAGGAGGTCATGCTGCCACCGACCAACTCATAACTGTCCGGACCTTTTTTGATGAGTTCTCGAGCGGTGATTAGAAAAGGGTTCGTCGAGGTGTACAGGCTTTTGTTGGTGGACGGCGGAAGCCCAAACAGCATGGGAACATACGCATTCGTCGGGGACGCCGCGTGCAGCACGCCCACCGATCCGATCACGTTGTAGAAGTGGCCGGTTTGCCGATTCAGATTCAGAGTGCCGTGGTCGGCGGCAAAGTCCTCCTGATCGGGACCGCCAGTGATCTGCAAATGGCCGTCGGCATCGATGTCTCCGGTGGCGATGTTGTAGCTGGCATGGTCGGCGAGGATGACGTAATCCTCATAATCGATCTCTACCCCGTCCCGTAAATCGTAGATATCGCCGCGCCGCATCTGCTGGCGCGCGTGGATGGTAACGGGGACGCCGGCTAGCGGCGCTGGGATGGGCGCCGCAATGGGAAGATTTTCAGTCGCAGGCTGCGGCGCATCCGGAAGCGGGGAATTTGAGGAAGGCGCGGTGGCCGATGATGCTGAGATTGAGTTCTGGCTGGAAACCGGCGGCGCGCCCGGCTGCATTTTCGCAGCGGCAAGAACAACCCGATGGATTCCGGAATGGCCATGCGGAAGTCCCATGGTCAATGCCTGCGCGTTCATTCGCACACGACAAAACGCGAGCAGCATGGTACAGATATAAACACGGGTTCTCATTGGCCGAAACACTTTCAGTGTAAACGTTCTTGCAGCGGTGAAAGTTTTGGCCGTTGTTTTCTGGCCCGCCGCTCTGGCATCAAGACAATCCCGGTCGACGACGCTTTCGTACCGCGGGCAGCGCGCCCACCCGTGTTTGACCCTCCGCGATTCTTTCTCCTCAGTCCGATTTGAAATGCGTGTTGGCGGTGGGACAGACCATGACCTGTCCATGCATCGCCGTTTACCGGGAACGAATTTCAGCCGATAGATTTTTTTTGTGGAAATTGCACTAACAATAGGGCTATAAAATAGGAGAACGAGGGTGAGTACAGCATTGTCCGCGACACAGTCCCCATTGGTTCCCCAGCCGCCGCCGCTGAGCGACGATTGGAAACACGAGATTGCCGAGCGTCTCGATCGATATCGAGCGCACCGCCCGCAAAAAGCGGACCAGCCCCTGTCGCCCAGCCGCACTCCTGTCGATTCTCGAGCGACAAAAATCGCTCGCGCAGTCGCATCGCGGTATGCAGCCGCGCCCACGTACAGTGAACTGTTAGCGGCCGAGGCAGCGCGTGCCGAGGCGTCGGCGGCGGAGAAGCGAGCCCAGCAAGCCACGGAAGCCGCCGCAGTGGAGACTGCCGGCAACCTGTTTCAGGACATCGATTCGGAAGATCGCGCTCAGCCCTCCCCCCCAAATTCCGAGGAAACTTCGGCCTCTTTCGCTCGCGCCGGCGATGGAGAGCTGGCATTTCTGCAGCGCTACGGGGCCGCCATCGCCACCCAGCCCGTGCAATCGATGGCGACGGGGACCCCGGTGATGCCGCCGTTTGCCGCGCGCAGCCGAGAGATGCATCTGCACCAGGCGGAGCCGGAACCGGAGCCGTCTCTGGAGGATCTGCTGGCATCCGCGCTGATTGAATCTCGCGCCGTGCTGCCGTCGAAGCTGATTGAGTTTCCGCGTGAGCTGATCTCGCCCCGTCGCGCGCGGCCGCGCCTGCCGGAAGATCCAGCGCGCGATCGAACGCCTGCATATCCGGAAGGGCCGCCGGAGCAACTGCGCATCTTTGAGGTGCAGCCGCAGGCCGAGGCACAGCCGGAAGTCGATGCCGCGATGCTGTCCGGAGCGGAGGCGAGCACAGAACCAGCGGCGGGCATGGAACGAAAGGCAGACGAGAGAACCGCATCAAGCGCGCAGATGAGTCTGTCTGAGATTGCCGAGGAAATCGCGACGGATCCTGTTGTGAACCTGACCGCGCCGCCCCAGCCACGCGAATATCGCAAGGACAGCCCGGCGCAACGCGTCCCGGCTGGCGCGAATCGTTCTCACATGGCGACCGGCGCATCGAGTAGCAGCGCGGCGACTGCGCAGGCCGAGCGCTCGGTCGGCTCCACATCCAGCACAACGCCCGCAGGCAATTTTCGCGGACTGGAATGGGCCTCGATCTCGCTCGACAGGGAACCCGCCGCGTACAGTCGGCGAGCGCAGCCCGCAGTTTCAGAATATGTGCCGTTCATGGTCGATCCGGCTTCCATCGATCGCCGCGTGATGGCCTTTGCCGTGGACTTTGCCGCCGTGACGGCCGGCTTCCTCGGATTTCTCGTCGTCTTCGTCGCGTCCACTCCGCACTTGCCGACCGGGCTGACCGCCGCCGCGCTGACGGGGGTCGTCTACATTGCGCTGTGGGTGCTGTATCAGATGCTGTTCTTTTCATTGAGCGGCGCAACCGCCGGCATGTTGTACGCGCACATTGCGCTTTGCACCTTCGACGATCGGAACCCGACCCGCTCCGCGCTGCAACGACGGCTGGCAGCGTGGTGGGTTTCCTTGCTGCCCCTGGGAATCGGGTTCCTGTGGTGCTTTGTCGACGAAGACAATCTCTGCTGGCACGACCGCATTACCCGCACCTACCAGCGCGAATACTGATGCGCGCCGGATTCGATCTCGGTTCCCCGGACAAAAATCCGGGGTCTGCCCGCAACCTCGTCGATCGAGCACATGGACATCCTGTTCCGGCCATCGCGAGTCGTGCGAACAGGCGCAATGCAAGTTCGCCCATCCGGCCCGGTTGCTGATACATTCTCTCTGACGGATATTTGAGGAGAACTATGCGCATTTTTCCATTTTCTTTGAGACTCGAGGGGCGTGTTTGCGGCGTCTCGCGTAAGCTGGCTGCCGGTTTTGCAACTTTGGCGGTTGCAATTTTGACGCTGGCGGTTCCGGCCGGCTATGCCGCAGGTGCCGCCGCGCGCTCGCCGTGGGTGGCGACCTGGGGCGCGGGCATGGTTGCGGTCAATCCAGGCAGCGCATCCGACTTTACCGGGCAGACGTTGCGGGAGATTGTGCATAGCAGCGTCGGCGGCCAGCAGGCGCGGGTGTGGTTCTCGAACCGCTTCGGCACGGCGCCGCTGCATATTGGCGCGGCGCACATCGCATTGAGCGCGAGCGGAAGTTTTGGCGTCAATCCCGATGGGACCCCGAACC
>JAJYVR010000314.1 GCA_021791935.1 Acidobacteriota bacterium | reverse complement strand
GAATCGATTCGTCCAATCCTGGAGGGCGTTGGTAAGCGCACCAAACCGCGCACGGTGGATTTGCATGAAGTCGTCAACGCGGTTTTATATCTTCTCAAAAGCGGCTGCCAGTGGCGCATACTGCCCAAAGATCTGTGCCTCGCGGAAGTACCCATGCCTTGAACCCCTCATTTGTTGGGTTGCTCTCCCCTATGCCCTCCCTCCCGAGCACGGTTTCTGGGTCCCTCCCTGGCCATCCTGCTCGTCGATGGCACACAACCCACGTCCGCAACCCGGTCACCCGTGCGGTCAGCACCACTGTGCGCCGTACAGTAGTCATGCCGGTCACCCACAATAGGAAAACACTCCTGCCTGGCACTTTATTGATTCCGAAATTGATAGAATGGAGATAAGCACTCCGACCGACTTCTTCAAGCCACCCTAGGTCTCAAATCGCACGGGGTCGCGCAAAAGATTTTCGTTTTTTTCGAGAAAAGTCGCAGCGGAACCGAAAATACTTGAGGTTTCCGCCTCATCGCGCAGCAGCCAAAGCGCTTGCCGCAAAAACAGCAATGCATAATCCTTCAACTATCCTGCATAATCCTTCAACTTCTCCGTATAATCCTTCAACAATCCTGCATAATCCTTCAAAAATCCCGTGCATCGGAGCAGTTCCGCCGCAAGAATCAGCCCCAGGCCTCCGGCGTAACAAACTCGCACACTTCCCCCCGCCGCGCGAACTCATCCTTCCAGCCTTGAATCAGCCGGTCGACTGCGACGATGGTGTGGCGACGGTCCTGGCCCAGCGCCGCTTGTCCGCCATCGTGCAACAGGGCGTTGGTCGCGTTGCCCGCTCGCGCATTCCTGCGAAAGCTGCGCAGAATGTTTCGCTCCACGGCATCCGCGGTGGTCGGCTTCCAGTCGTAGCCCATCGCATTCCATAGGACCGGCGTCAGCCCCAGTTCGCGGGCGGCACGCAACACGTCGGGTCGACGCCCCCCATGCGGAGGGCGAAACCAGCGGACCGGCGCGTCCAGCGCATCTTCCAGCGCTGCATTGCAGTCTCGCAACTCCTGCCGAACGAACTGAGACGGCCGGATCAGCAGCAGCGGATGGGTCATGGTGTGGTTGCCGATCAAATGCCCCGCCGCGGCCACCGCTCTGGCAATCTCCGGTCGCTGCCGCACAAAACGGCCAATCATAAAGAAGGTGGCACGGACATCGTGTTTCGCCAGGACTTCCAGCAGATGAAAGGTGTCGGGATCGTTGGGTCCGTCGTCGAACGTCAGGGCAATCTGGCGGGGATTTTTCGCCGCCACCACGCATCGGCCAAAGATTTGCGAGGTCGGCCACATGCCCGCGTAGGCGTAGGCTCCCGCAGCCAGGACGCCCGCCGCCACAGCAGTCGCGGCAATCGCTCCGGCGCTGGGAGGCGCGGGCCGCTTGGCAGCCGCATCAGCCGTTCGGTCCGGCTCGGGAAGGGTGAGAATCTTTGGCGGCGTCATCGCGTTTGAGTGTATCGGAACCGGTCTGCAGGGGTATCCACAAGGTATCGATTTGCCGCTTGCCGAGTCGCCACGGTCGTGCTATCTTCGGTTTTCATTCGCTTTTACTACGAAGGGGATTCGCCATGGCCAAGCTTTTCGAAAATCCAAGATTCATCGCAATTGAGGGCCCGATCCGCGCCGGCAAGTCCACGCTGGCCGCGCTGCTGGCCCAGGAAATCGGCGCCACCCGCATCGTCGAGCCGCAGCAGAATCCCTTCCTGTCGCCATTCTATCGCGGCGAACGCAGCGCCGCCTTTCCCGCGCAGATGTGGTTCCTGATGTCGCGGTATGAGCAGCTATGCGCCGCCGCCGAGCGTGATGCCAAGTCCGGAAAATCGGCGCCCATGGTGGCCGACTACATCTTTGAGAAAGACAAGCTGTTCGCCAACCTGAACCTGAGCGACGACGAACTGGCCCTGTACGAGCGCCAGTTTCAGTACTTCCGCGATCAGTTGCCCACCCCCGACCTGGTGATCTATCTGCAGACCTCGCCCAAGGTGCTGCGCACGCGGCTGGCGCGCAAAGGCGTGCCCGAGGAGCGGACGATTTCCGGCCGCTATTTGGAGCAGGTCGCTGAAGCCTATGAACATTTCTTCTTCCACTACACCGCCAGCGATCTGCTGGTGGTGAACACCGACGACATCGACTTTGTGCGCAACAACCGGGACCTGCAAACCCTGTTGCGACGGCTGAAGGAGCCGGTACGCGGCACCCAGTACTTTCTGCCGCTCGGCAATAGAGAGAAAGGCGGCCCGCTCCGTCCGCTGCGCGCGCTGCGTTCCCAAGGCGCTGTGCTGCGATCGCTGCTCTCCATGCCGCCGACATTGCGATCGCTCACCTGGAGTTTCGCTCCCGGCATTGTCCAAGCCGCCCAACGCCTCTGCCGCTACCACTACTACTACTACTGCGTTAGTAAATGGCCTTGGAGGCAGCAGGGACATCTCGGTAGGGAGGGGGCCAGGTGGGTTGCGATCTGGCGCCGCACAGAGGCAATGGA
>JAJYVR010000313.1 GCA_021791935.1 Acidobacteriota bacterium | reverse complement strand
TCCTGCCAGTCGATTTTCCATCTCAGTTGCAGAGCAAGCGCTTATCCAGAGTATCCGCAGCATAACACTTATCTACAACTGTAGTACTATACGTTGTCGCGCGGGAACGATTTGCCTGCGCGGGAGCCTAAATTTCTGGAAGATTTTTCAAGCGAAAAGACACCCTTGGGAAATAGTTGCCAAGGCAACTAAAAAGGTCCATTTTGCGCAATATGGTTGCTAAGGCAACCACATTGCGGGGCCATCTCGACGGCGGAATGTGACTTCGGTTACTGGGTGACGGCGGTTGGTTTGGCGCAAATTTCGTCGTACGCCTGGGTCAAATATTGGGCAATCTGCGGGGCGCTGGAGCTTTCAATGACCGAGCGCTGCATCAGAAACACCAGCTTGCCGTCGCGGAAGATGGCAACCGCAGGAGAACTGGGCGGATTTCCCTCCAGATGGCTGCGAACCTTGTCCGTGGCTTCGCGGTCCTGACCGGCAAACACCGTGATCTTTCGATCGGGCAGGGTGGAGTGCTGCAGCGACATGCGCACGCCAGGGCGCATTTTGCCCGCCGCGCAACCGCAGATGGAGTTGACGACGACCATGGTGGTGCCGGGCTTGGCCAGCGCCTGCTCCACTTCCTCCGCCGTGCGTGTTTCCTGGATGCCGGCGCGGGTCAACTCCTCGCGCATCGGAATCACCATGATCTCTGGATACATATTGTTTGCTCCTCCAGGCCGTTTTAGGGCCAATCCAAGTATATCGTTCCTGGCGCAGATTGCCTCTTCAAAGATGTAGCGGCGATCGAAAGCTTACGGCGCGAGTTCGCTGGCCTTGAGAGTGAAGCGCGAATGCAATGGATGCTGGCGCGAGGAACTGCCGACGGAGAGTCGATACGATCCCGCGAGGATTTGCCAGACATCTTTCTCGACGTCGAAGACAGCGAGCATGCGTTCCGGAAGGACGATGGCGACAGAACGGCCTTCGCCGGGTTGGAGCGTGAGTTTTTGCCAGCCGACCAACCGCTGCGGTGGTTCGTTTGCGGCGGGCGGCAGGGCAAGGTAGGCTTGGGCAACTTCGGCGCCTTCGCGAGTGCCGGTGTTCTTCACCACAAATGCGACGCGCACGTTATGGCCAGAGCCATCGGCTGCGACATGCAGTTGCGAATAGGAGAAGCTCGCATAGGAGAGGCCAAATCCGAAGGCAAACAGCGGCGGCTTCTTCTCCGCGTCATACCACTTGTAGCCCACCTTCAGGCCTTCTGAGTAGGAAACATCGAAGAACGGCGGATGATCGCCGTCGGCCCCTCGCGGCGGTCCGACTAATACTGGATGGGGAAGATCGGCATCGCTGCGCGGAAATGTGATGGGCAGTTTGCCCGAGGGATTCACCGCGCCAAAAAGAATGTTGGCAATCGCCGGACCACCGCGAATCCCCGGATACCAGGCTTCCAATACCGCGCCCACATGGTCGATCCATGGCATCAGAAACGCGCCGCCCGTTTCCCCCACGACGATGGTGTGGGGATTGGCTGCGGCCACCGCGCGAACCAGATCATCCTGATGGTCTGGCAGTTCGAGCGTGGGGAGGTCCGCATCCTCGTGCGCGTGCTGCCGCACAAATACGATGGCGACGTCGGCGGATTTCGCAAGCTGCGCGGCGATAGCTGGATTGGCCCCATCGTCGTATGAAACTCTGGCGCGGGGTGCATGTGACATGATTGCCGCGAGTGGGGGAGACGGGTCCCAAACCGGCGATGTCCAGGTTTGCGGATGTTGCGGAATCGCGTTGCCGCCCTGCGGTTCCACCTGCGAAGAACCGCCGCCGGACAGCACTCCTAGGTTCGCATGCGAGCCGATAACGGCGATGGAATGCATATTCGAAGACGCCAGCGGCAACAGGCGACGTTCATTCTTGAGCAGAACGCATCCCTGCTCTTCGACCTGTTGCGCGACGGCAGCTCCAGCGCGAAAATCAACCGGCGCGATCGCGGGCGGATGATCAACGATGCCGAAAGCAAACATGGTGCGCAGAATGCGATGGACCATATCGTCAAGCCGCGACATGGGCACTTGTCCGTTGAGAACAGCGGCCTTCAGGGGCGCTGCAAAATATCGATTTGCAAAGAACTCCTGGTCCAGGCCCGCGAGGGTAGCGGCCACGGTGGAATGGGTTGCGCCCCAGTCCGACATGACCCAGCCTTTAAACCCCCAATCGTGCTTCAGGACGTCGGTGAGGAGATATTTGTTTTCGCAGGCGTACACGTCATTGACGCGGTTGTAGGAGCACATGACGGAACCGACATGGGAACGCTCGATAGCAATCTCAAAGGCCAGCAAATCCGTTTCCCGCAGCGATCGCTTGTCGATATTGGAGCTGACGGAAAAGCGTCCGGATTCCTGGTCGTTGACGGCGTAGTGTTTGATGTCGGCGACGATGCCTTGCGCCTGAATGGCCTTCAATTCCGCGCCAGTCATTTCACCGGCCAGCAACGGGTCTTCCCCGTGATACTCAAAGTTGCGCCCATCCCTGGGCTCAC
>JAJYVR010000312.1 GCA_021791935.1 Acidobacteriota bacterium | reverse complement strand
GCCATCGGCCAGTGGCGTCGATAACGCCCAGCCCATGACGCCGATGAGGGCCATCGCGCTGCTCTCCACCCTGCAGAGCGCCGACATCGTTCTGCCCACTACCGACGGTCGCGAAATCAGACTGCGGCGAATCACCGAGCCTACGGCAGAGCAGAAGTCTTTGCTCCACCAGCTCGGAATCAGCCTGCCTGAACATCTTCGATTTCAACGCGAATGTAGCGCAGACTCGGCAGTAGCCTGAACTGATTCTGAACCACTTAGGCACTGTACATAAATAAGTACTTCATTTTGGCGATATAGTGTAGTTCCAGTCGCCATGGAAGGAATGACGCGCGAGTCGGATGGCGGCGAATTTTTCATCCGATATTTTCACGCCCTTGGGATATTTGCTTTCATCCAATTCGGCGCGCACTGTGAGCCCGGTTGTGGTGCTGGTCGCCGCGATCAGTTGCACGATGGTCCTGAAGCTGCGCAGCGGCTTGCCGCGCCAATTGAGGGTGATAAAGGAAAACAGGCGATGCTCGATCTTGTTCCACTTGCTGGTCCCGGGCGGCAGGTGGCATACCGTGATGGGGATGCCTAACTCATTGGCTAACTCTTGTAACTCGATCTTCCATAGACGCACACGGTGACCGTTGCTGCCGCCGCCATCGGCGGTAATCATCAGGCGGCTGGCGCGGGGATAGCGCTCGTGTCCCATCGCCATCCACCAGCGGCGAATCGCTTGTACGGCGAAGCTGGCGGTATCGTGATCGGTGCCCACACTCACCCAGCCCTTGTTATCGGCGATGTCATAAACTCCGTAAGGAACGGCGCGCCCCAGTTGGGGATCGATGAAGTCATGTACCTTGACCGCTTCCGGCGTAGCCTTGGGATGCCATTCCCGCCCGTTGTTCTTGTAATTGCCCACTAACTCCTTCTTCTTGGTGTCCACGGAGATGACCGGCTCATTGGCAGCCAGAAAATCCGTGGCCCGATCGTTGCGATACTGAAACTGGAGATCTCTGTCCATGTGCCCGCCGCCTTCCTGGATTTTGCGATTGGCCTGCAAGCTGAACCCCAATTCCCGCAGGCAGTCGGCAACCACCATCGCACAAACCGAATGCCCCTTTGCGGCTAACGCCTCCGATAAGTGCCGCAGACTTTTGGATGTCCACAGCAGCGTACGCATCGGATCGCCCCGCGTGGCCGGCTCCACCAGACGCCTGAGATCGGCCAGCAAGGTGGCATCCGCGACCCGTTTCAGCTTGCGTCCACCCCCCAGGCTTGCGTATCCGCGTGGTCTCCACTTCCGGCTTCTGCGCGATCTCATCCAGGCCACGAGCAATGGTACTGCGGGCCATGCCGGTGACCCGCGCCACAGCACTCACTCCGCCAAAACCGTAGGCGCGGGCCTCGGCGGCGGCAAACCGACGACGCCCCCGTTCATCCAAAACAGGGGACAATGCCTCATAACGCCATCGTATGTCGGCCAAAGAACCAGCCATGCACGAACGCTATCACACAGCAAGCCTCATTTGAAGTACTTATTTATATACGCTGCCTTAGGCCATCTGCGGCCTCTTTCGTGACGAACTTCGGCTAGCCGAACTTTCTCAATAAGCACGAGCCGAGGGTGATTTCGTTGGGGGTCGGTGAAGCAGTGGCTTTGTTTTGTTCACCGCGGTTTGGAGGCGTGGGGGAATTGCCGTGTAGTGCCGACCTACTGTCTATGCAAAGCGGTTAACTTCTGGCAAGCTTGGTGGCAAGGATGTTTCTTCGCGCCGATGATGGAAAGATTCCCTGGCGTGGAAGGGCCCGTCATTAATGAAAATACGTGGTCGAACAACACGAAGCGATCCGCGTATCGCCATAGGATCGGAATGGTATCGCAATCTTCATAGGCCATGGCCAACTCGCCGTATTGGCGGCCTTTGTGTGAGGGAATGAGGCCGTGGCTGTATTTGTGTTCCTCAGTGAGCGCGAAGCGATCCATGCGTGGAGTGGCGTTTTCGATGTCTTCCTTGGCAACGATGGCTGGATGGGAATGGTCGATGTCATCGGTGTCTGCGGCGAATTGTTCTGGCCCGATGCGAAAAGGATGCATCGTGCCTGTCGAGCCATCCGTGTTCAGAAGCGGCTGATAGAAGCCGGGCGTTTGATTCGGCTGGCGGCTGAAGAGTCCCTCTGCGCCGGGAAATGTCCCAAAGTAGGAGTCGAAGGAACGATTTTCCTGGTACAGCACGAAGACATACCGAATCTTCTTTTGCACCAGTTGCTCCAGCGTGGGAGCGGCAGCGGCGTGGGGACTGTGCTGCTGCGGCTTTATTTGTTGTGCTGCTAGAGAGTTGGAAGCGAAGGCTTCGGCTGTGGCCAGGATTGCAATGGAGCAGGTGCGGAAGAAGGATTGCATTGTGCCTCCAGAAATTCTAAATGGGCCGTGGCTCTGTTGACATCCTCTCTATGGGAAGCGGAAAGCAGGCAGCCAGAGGCGGTATAGGTTGAAGGCCAAGCCGAGCAGGAGAGCTTGGCGGGATTGCGTGTGCAGAG
>JAJYVR010000062.1 GCA_021791935.1 Acidobacteriota bacterium | reverse complement strand
CAGGGCCTGGTTGGTGCAGATGTTGGAGGTGGCTTTTTCGCGGCGGATATGCTGCTCGCGGGTGGAAAGGGTGAGGACAAATCCGCGCCGGCCCTGCTGATCGACGGTCGCGCCGGTGAGGCGGCCGGGCATCTGGCGAATGAATTTCTCTTTGCAGGCCAACACGCCGCAATAGGGACCGCCGTAGCTGATGGCGACACCGAAGGACTGCGCTTCGAGCGACACGATGTCAGCTTCCGACGGAGGCCGCACGATGCCGAGCGACAGCGCTTCCGCAATGGAGATGACGAGCAGCGCGCCTTTGGCGTGGGCCAGCTCGGCGATCGCGGCGACATCTTCAACAACGCCGAAAAAGTTGGGCGACTGGATCAACACGCAAGCGGTCTGGTCAGTGATGGCGGCTTCGACTGCCTTCATATCGACGCGGCCGTCGGTGCCGTAGCCGACGCGATGCTTGGTGAGTCCCTGGTGCTGCGCGTAGGTTTTCAGGACTTCGCGATACTCCGGATGCACGGTGCTGGCGACGACCATGTGGCTGCGGCGGGTGACGCGGGCGGCCATCATCACCGATTCCGCCGTGCCGGTGGAGCCGTCGTACATGGAAGCGTTGGCGATTTCCATGCCGGTCAGCTCGCAGATCATGGTCTGGAATTCAAAGATCGCCTGCAGCGTGCCCTGGGAGATTTCCGCCTGATAGGGCGTGTAGGAGGTGAGGAATTCGCCGCGCTGCACCAGCGCATCAATGACGACGGGGCGATAGTGGCGATACGCGCCCGCGCCGAGGAAACTGGCATAGCCGTTGGCATTGCGGTCGGCGGCGACGCGGAACAGATTGACGATTTCCTGCTCGCCCATCTGCGGCGGAATGTTCAGGTCGCCGGTGAGGCGATACTCGGCGGGGATGGAGAGAAACAAATCGCCGATCGAAGACACGCCGATTTCTCTCAGCATGCTGTCACGGTCGCCCGGGGATTTGGGTAGGTAGCGCATGGTTCATAGTCCTGTATTTGAGCTGGAATTCCGCAATGCCAGGGTGAATCCTTACGCGTTGGTTTCTTCTGCAATAAATTTTTCGTAGTCGGCAGAGCTTAACAGCGCGTCGACTTCAGCGGGCGTGGACAGTTGCACTTTGATGATCCAGGCCTGGTGCGGTTCCGTGTTGATTTTTTCCGGCGCGGTAACGAGGTCTTGATTGACAGCCGTCACCGTGCCGCTGACTGGCGAGTATAGATCGGAGACAGCCTTCACCGACTCCACGCTGCCGAAGACTTTGCCTGCCTCAACCGTGTCGCCGACTTTGGGAGCGTCGACAAAGACGATATCGCCGAGAGAATTCTGCGCGTAGTCCGTGATGCCGACAGTGCCGATTGCGCCCTCCACCTGGAGCCATTCGTGCTCGCGGGTGTAGCGGTAAGAATTTGGATATGTCATAGGGTTCGTCCTCTTCCATTGTATGTTGTCGCGGAATCGCGGGCCCGAAGAGCGAGTCCGCAGAGGTTTTTTGCACAGGAGGCGGTGTCAGGCGCGTTTTTTGGGGCGGCGGTAAAACGGCTGCGCCACAATGCGGGCGCGCACATCCTGACCGCGAATTTTGATCGCCAGTTCCGTGTCGAGAGCGCTGTGGGCGGGCGGGACATAGCCGAGGGCGATGTTTTTCTTGAGAAACGGAGCGGGAGAGCCGCTGGTGACCGCGCCAATCTGTTCGCCTGCCAGGGTGCAGATTGGGTAGCCGTCGCGACCGATGCCACGCTCGATCATTTCCATGCCGACAAGCTTCCGTTGCGGACCACCGGCTTGCTGGATTTGTTTCAGAGCAGTCTGGCCGAGGAACTCCGGCTTATCGAGCTTGCAAAAGCGCTCCAGGCCAGCTTCAAAGACGTTGGTTTCTTCGGTGATTTCATGGCCGTAGAGTGGCATGGAGGCTTCCAGGCGCAGGGTGTTGCGAGCGCCGAGGCCACAGGGAACAATGTCGAATTCGCGGCCGGCATCGAGGATTTCCTGCCACACGCGGGTGGTGGTGGCCTCATCGGAGGGAATGTAGATTTCAAAACCATCCTCGCCGGTGTAGCCGGTGCGGGAGATGAGGACATTATGGATGCCGCAGACCTGGCCCCAGACAAACCAATAATTCTTGATGGCATTGAGGTCGACGCGGGTGAGCTTTTGCAGCGTAGCCAGGGCCTGCGAACCTTGGACGGCGAGCTGAGAATAATGGTCGCTGTAATCGCTGGCGTGGCAGTGGAAGCGCTGGGCGTGCTGCTTGATCCACGCATAATCCTTGGGTCGTGTGCCGGCGTTGACGACCAGCAAAAAATCGTTGGGACTGAGTTTGTAGACCAGAATGTCGTCGACGAAGGTGCCTTGCGGGGTGAGCAGGGCCGAGTAGTGCGCCTGACCTTCAGAGAGTTTGGAGGCGTCGTTCATGGAGACGAACTGGACGGCGTCGAGGGCTTCGGGACCGCGCAGTTGGATCTCGCCCATGTGGCTGACGTCAAACAGGCCGACGCGGGTGCGCACCGCCATGTGTTCGGCGATCAGGCCGGCGTATTCCACCGGCATGTCCCAGCCGCCAAAGTCGACCATCTTTGCGCCAGACTGGCGATGGGTGGGGTTGAGGGCGGTCTTTTGCAGGGTAGTGGCGGTCGCGGGAACGGACGGACTCGACATAGAACACCAGTTTAGAGCAATCTCACAGCTCCAGTAAGGCGGTGAGATCAATTACCATGCAGCCGTTCCTTGATAAACGGCTGCGCGAACATCAATTCCAGGCTTAAACCAACTGTGCGATTGCTCTAAATGAGTAGAACTACTTCGGCACCGGCAGAGTATACGGGGAGCAGCAGGGCGTCCGCACCGGGCCAAACTCCATCAGCTCCACGCGTGTGCCGTTGGGATCGTAGAGGTTGAGTTGCCATTTTCCATCGCGACCGATCTGCGGGTCCTGAGATGGAGTGGCGGAGTCCCAATGACGATGCTGCAACATGTTTGCGGCCTGGTGAATATCCGGAACTCCCAGCGCGAAGTGATTCAGGACGCCGCTGTCGCCCGCGGTTTTGGCGGTTGGGTCATGCATCATGTACTCCAGCCAGTCCGTGCCGTCGGGCACGCGCATGTCGATCCAATCGATCCGTGCGCCTCGGCCGCCTTGCCAGCCTTCGACAAAGCCGAGAATATCGCGGAAGAAGCGGTCTTCCGCAGCACGATCCTGCACGATGAATCCTGCGTGAAGAATGATTTGCGAAATGGGCTGAGTCGGGTTTTTCGACGTTGAAGAGATGACCGGAAGCAGATGACCATGGGTGGGAAGCTGCACAAACTGGATACGATGCCCTTCCGGATCTTTGACCCAAAGAGAGCGCGTGCCGTCGGGCTGGGTTTGAATTTTGCCTTCCACCGGAACTTTCTGGCCAACTAAATATCGCCGCATGGAATCGATGTTGGAAGTGGCAAAGGCAATGTACGCCAGAAAGTCCGTTGTACCGCTGGGCGCAGGTGAGACTTCAATCGACTGTTTCGAACTCACGCGAAATTCCATTGGCGCGGATGCGGATGTGGACGCGATCTGCGGGAAGCCCAGGAATGTTCCGTAGAACTGCTTCGACTTATTGCGATCGGTCGCGTAGACCGAAACTTTGGCGATGCCGGTGATTGGCGGACGCATGGAGGTGGACTGAGCGGCCAATGAGACGGATGCGCCCAGGATAGCCATCATGGCAATCGCTTTAATTGCTGACACGATTAGGCCCTCTCTTCATAGGATATTCTCACGAGCGGCTCGCTTGCTCGATTGCTGTTTCCAGATAGGTCCGAGATGCGGCATCGAGAAAAGGCATTCCGCCGCGTTGCGATGCCGCCCAGGCACCCCAGCGGTTTGCGGCCTCCGCGAGGATTGGCAAGGAGCGATGACGGAGCGAGTGATACGTGAGCGCAGCGGTGAAGCAGTCGCCGGCGCCGATCGAGTCGGAGACATGCGCGGCAATACCCGGATGATCGTGGATGGCTTCGCGGGTGACGAGAAGGCTGCCATGCGGGCCACGCGTGACTGCGACCATCTGAATGGGAAATCGGTCGAGCAACACGTGCGCGACCCGCAGGGGAGTCTGTTCCTTCGTCGCGCTGACGGCACGGGCCACGTGCGCAACCTCCTCCTGATTCATTTTCAGCATGGTGGCGTGGGCGCAGCCCCAGGCGATGGCTTCCTCAGTCCAGTCGGGGTCGCGGAGATTGACATCGAAGACACGCAGGCACTCGGCGCGCGTGGCGGCGACCAGACTGCGAAGCGTGGCGCGTGTCATGGTCGATCGCTGCGCCAAAGTTCCGAAACAAATGGCGTCCAGCGTTGGCGCGAGGGCGAAAAGCGGCGGAGTCTCCGGCACATAGTCCCATGCAACGTTTTTGTGAATGCGATAGCGCGGACCGTGGTTCGCATCGAGCAGCACCTCGACGGTCCCGGTGGGACGGGTAGAATCGACCGCAATGAAGTCAGGACAGACGCCACGCGCGATCAATTGTTGCCGCGCCTGGATGCCCAACGGATCGTTCCCAACGGAACTGACGAGAAACACTTCGCCGACAGGCCCGGCTGCGTCACAGGAAAACATCTGCGCCAGGATTGCGGCGAAGTTCGCGGGCGCGCCGCCAAGTTGCGGGCCGTCGGGGAGCAGGTCCCACAGAAGTTCACCAATCGCCGCGACGCGCAAGGGTTTTTGCATGTTGATTGTTTTTCAGGTAACGCTGGAATTACGGTTGGGCCTCGAACACCACCAACTGTTGGGCGCCGACCGTGACATCGCAACGATCTTGTGTAACTGTCACTGTGTCTTTTGTGTTCCACAGGGGAGTGAGTGTGTTGACGCCGTCGAGCGCGGTGCGCGTGAAATCCAGATGAAAGGTTCGCGGCGCGTCGGATTTGTTCATCAGCACAAGATCGATTTCAGACGGCGTGGGCGACGGCCCATTTTTCGGCGTAGGGACATCGACGCGGGCGAACACGAAGCCGCTGTCGTCCGCCAGCAGGTCCTGCTGTACGCCGGTCTGCAACGCGCTATGATGCGTGCGCAGGTCGAGCAGGCCCTGCACCCATGCAAACATCGCCTGCTGTTGCGGGGTGCGGCCGGCGGCGGTGAACGCGTCCTTTGGGTCGCCGGGAAATCCTCCGGGAAAATCGGGCCGATTGTCTCCATCGCTTCCAGCCGACATGGCAATTTCATCGCCGGAATAAATCTGGGGCATTCCCCGCATGGTGGCCAGCAGTCCGAAGGCGATCCGCTCGCGCTCGGCGGTCGCGCCGGGAGCAGAGAGAAAACGCGCGGTGTCCTGATTGTCGAAAAAAGTCACCAGCGCATCGGGATGGGGATAGAGCCAGTCCTGCCGCTGAATATTTTCCAGCGTGGACATGGACGCGTCGGTCGAAGAGGGGCCGGTCAGGGTGGAGCGCAACGCAAAGGAGCTGGGGAAGTCGAACAGTGTGGCGACTCCGGTGTCGATGCCCGCGTGTTTCTGGCCGCCGGCAAAATACGAGGTCACGGTTGGATCGGGATTGTAGACGGCGCCCAGGGTGGTCAAATCGGGATAAAGGGCGTGCATCTCGGCATGAAAATCCTGCCAGAAGGAACGATCCACATACGGAAAGGTGTCCAATCGGAGGCCATCCAGGGTCCCGGTCTCGACCCACCAGACGGCGTTCTGGATCAGATATTGCTTGACCAGCGGATTGGATTGGTTCAGGTCGGGCAGGACGTTGCGAAACCATCCATCCACCACCGGTTCATAGGCGGCTGGAGCGGCGTGAGGACTGGCGATGGATGCAAAATTGTCCGTTGCCGCCAGATGGTCTGCCGGCATGCCGTGGAACCAATCCGGCGCGGGCGGGTCGGTGACCCACACGCTCTTCGGGCCTACCTGATTGGCGACGATATCCAACACCAGCTTCATGCCGTGGCTGTGCACGTCCGCCGCCAGGTCCTGATACTCCTGCAAGGTGCCGAAGTGCGGATTGATCTGATACAAGTTGACCGGCTCGTATCCGTCGTAGTCCTCGGAAAGCGGGTCCGGCGCATAGAGAGGCGTAATCCAGAGCGTGGTGACGCCCAACTGCTTCAGGTAGTCCAGATGATTTTCAATGCCGCGCAGATCGCCGCCATGGTAGGCATGGGGATTGCCGCGATCCACGGTGGCAGCCGGCTTTGGCATCTGCGGACCGGCTGTATCTCCCTGGGAAAAGCGGTCGGGCATGATGAGATACATCACATCCGCGGAGGTGAATCCTTGAAAGCCCTGGCTGGGGTCGTGCAGTTTTTCCAGCTCATACGGGACGCGCGTTTGGCCGCCTGCGGTGCGCACCACCAGATCGAAATGCTGGGGCGGGGCGTCCGAGGTGTCCAGCCAGACGAAGGCCCAATGGCCGTTCTGAGAAAATTTTGTTCGCCGCACGGAAATGCCTGCGACGCTGCTGCTAATGCGCGCATCGGCCAGATTTTTTCCCTGGAGCAGCACCATCGGATTGGGCAAATTGCTCCACCAGTTGGGCGGCTGGACCTGCTGCACTGATGGCTTGCCTTGTGGGGGCGCAGCATGGCGGCGCTTGGCGCGCGCGCGCGCTGCCAGCGGAAGGCTTGCGCAACACAACAACAGCAGACATGGAAGCATCATGCACAGCGGGCGAGGGGAGAATTTGAGTTTCATCAAAGACATTCCAGAGTACTTCCACGGTCGCAATAACCGGACGGGATAACCGCAATGCAGCCTTTCTTCACGGAAAAGCCGCCCGAACCTCCAGTCCCGCAGGGTACAGCCGCCGTGGAAGCGCCGCAGCCGCTGGAAGAGGCGATGTCGTTGGCGGAAACACCGGAAGCGCGTCCGCCGCAAACAACGTCCCCAGTGTACTCCGTGGCGATGGGGGGATGGAATGCGGTTGCGAACGGAACGACGATGCCGAAGGGTAGCAGCCTGGGCCGCGATTTCAGCGCGATGCGGCAGATGTCTGGAGGGCCTCCGCGAGCACTTTCTGCAAATGATCGAGAAACGCGGGGTCCAATTTTCCATTTTCATGGCGAGCGTCGGGCGAAGCTTTTTCCGGCCGCTCCGCATCTTTTGTGAGATAGAAAACGTCGATCGCCACCTCCCCTTCGGTATCGATCAGGGCCACGGAAATATCGCATTTCTGCTGCGCCAGGACCAGACTCAGGCGGCGCAACAGACCCGGGGTGTCCTGCGTGATGACCTGCAGGATGGTGCTGTGGGTCGACGATACATTGTCGACAGACAGCCTGGTTTCGACACGGGTCTTGTTGTTTTTCGTGCGCGCGGAATGGGCGCGGGCAGCCAGCATTCGCTCAACGGAGACAATTCCGCTGGCCACGTCGGTCAGGCTTTTCTGGAATCGCTGGGTTTCGGCCGGGTTGAGCGCGAGGGTCTCGTAGCGGTCGAGAAAACGGAAGTGATCGATGACAATTCCGGCCGCGTTGGAGAATGCATCCGCCTTCAAAATATCCATCCCCCATGCGGTCAATGCGCCGGCCGCATCGGCAAACAGGAAGGGGCGGTCGCGCGTGATCAGGGTACATTCCCACCACGCATCGGCGTGCGTCAGCACCGCGCTGGAGGAGGTGTCGCCCAACTGCGCGGCCAACTGCCAGTGGGTAAGAATCTGCTCCGCTGTACGGGTGCGCAGGTAGCGTTGCGGCAGACCGGCAAGAAAGCGGTGGATGGCAACAGAATTGTCAGGCGACAGCGCGATCACTTGCTGGATCGCGGCGGTGTCGGCGTCCGCTTGAATGCGGTCCTCATCGACATTGCGATCCAGATAGTTCGAGGTCGCCATGTAAAGCCGCCACAGGTTCTCCGCCTTCCACGGCGTCAACGCCTCTGGATTGACGGAACGAATGTCGGCATAGGTGAGCAGCGTCAGCAGGCGCAGATTGTCGGGAGTGCCGACAAGTTCGGCAAACATGCGGACGGTTTCCGCGTCGAAAATATCTTTCCGTAACGCGAGCGACATCTCCAGGTGATTGCGGACCAACCGGAGCACGGTTTCGCGTTGGGTCGGTGTCAGGCGCCAACGCTCGCAGACTGCATCGGCAATCCACATGCTGCGTTCCGTATGGCTGCCCTCGCTGCGGGCCTTCCCGGTATCGTGCAACAGGGCCGCCAGATACAGCAATTCCGGCTCCTCGACCTCGCGCAGGATGGCGGCGAATCCGCTTTCCCAATCGTTGTGCGGCTGGGCCAGGGCGTGCAGATTTTCAAGGATCAGAAAGGTGTGCTCGTCCACCGTGTAGCGATGGTAAGCATCGCGCACCACCAGCGCGTCCACGCCGTGGAACTCCGGCAGGATCAGTTCCAGAATTCCCAAGGCATGCATGGTACGGAGAGCATTGGCAATTTCAGGTCCAAGAAGAATCTTGCGCACCCGCTCCCACAGGGCGGCCCCTTCAGGCAAGCGTTCGGCCAACACAGCCAGCGATTCACTGAGATGGCCTTCGGCTTCGCGGGTCAGTTGCAGGGGCTGTTCGGCCAGCATCTGGAACAGCGTCAACACGCGGTCGGGATCGGTATACTCGGCGGCCGTTCTCAGGCCAATTTTGTCGTCGGCGACAGGGCAACCGTGCAACACGGTGCGGCTGCGCCACTGGCGGATTCGATCGACGACGGCGCGGCGGCCGCTGGGAATTTCGTCCAGCATTTGCCGGGTGAGCCACTCAATGGAGCGGGCATGACGAAAATATTGGCGCATCCAGCCGGCGGTGTCCGCGGGGCGTCTATCCGCCAGCCTGGATTTGACGGCGGACAATCCCAGACGCCGTTGGGCCGCTTCATCCTGCGCCTGCCAGTAGAGCATGTTGTCATCGCGCTGGCTTCTGTAATGCAAAAAGCAGCGCACGGCGATGAGGAACTGGTGCGCCAGGGCGGAGTCATCCTGGCGCTCAACCAGCAGATCTTTTTCATAGCGGCTGGCGGGATAGCGCGCCGATTCCAGCAACAGATGCGAGAGCCAGGTACAAACATGAAAATCGCGCAATCCGCCTATGCCATCTTTTACATTGGGCTCCAGATGGAAAAGCGTTCGCTGAAATTTTCCGTGGCGCGCATGCGTCAACTGGGCGATGGCGGCGAACAGTTGAGAGCGACGGCGTTCCATCAGCGCGGGGAGCCGCTCCAGGTCGAGTTCCTCAAACAGGGCAAAATCTCCGGCGACATGACGTCGGTCGAGCAGCGAGAGGGTAAATTCCGGGTTCTCTTCGCTCATTTGCTCGCACTCCGCCAGGGTGCGGGTGGTAGCGCTGGCGCGCAATCCGATGTCCCACAGGTCCTGCGAGAGTTTTCGGATCCCGGCCTTGTGACGGCCCTCCGCGGCGGCGTCGCCGGCGATGAACAAGAGATCGATGTCGGAGTAGGGAAAGAGCTGGCGTCTTCCATATCCGCCGATGGCGGCCAGGGTAAGGCCTTGCGGGCCGTATTCCTCGGCGGCGATGTGCTGCAGCCACAGGCGCTCGATCAGATGGTCGACCAGCTCGGCGCGGCGCTGGACCAGGACCGCGCCATCCTGCGAGTCGACAAAGAACTCGCGCATCTGGTCGGACGTGCGCTGATACTCCACACGCAGCAGATGGACCGAAGGTGAATCGGAGATCGGGATAGCAGGCTCCTTTACCAAGAGAGCGTACCGGTCGAAGTGCCGATCGATTTACAGCGCGGTTTCTCCTCGTTCGTCATTGCGAATGCGAATGGCTTCGTCGATGCGCGACACAAAAATCTTGCCGTCTCCAATTCTGCCGGTGCGGGCAGCGGTCAGGATGGCCTGGATGGCGCGCTCTGCCAGGGCATCCGGCACGACGACTTCCATTTTGATCTTGGGGAGCACATCCACGGCATACTCGCGGCCGCGGTAGAACTCGGTATGACCTTTTTGGCGTCCGTGCCCGCGCGCCTCCAGGATGGTAATGCCCTCGACCCCAATTTCAATCAACGCTTCTTTCACTGCGTCCAGCTTTGACGGCTGAATGACCGCCTCAATCTTCTGCATATCTCGCTTCCTCGCTATTCTAAGAAAAAGAAGGGCCGCTAATGGATCCGTCGTTCCTCACCGCCAAGATATACCAGAGCGGTGTCAAGAAGCCGCAATTTCCCAATCGTATCCCTCTTCGCCATGCTGGTTCAGGTCCAACCCTTCGTGTTCCTCGGTTGGGGAGACACGCAAACCTATCAGCATGTCCACGATCTTCAACAGTATCAGTGTTCCAACAATAGAAAGCGTCCAGGCGATGGCGACGCCCAACAATTGATGGGGAACCTGACGCCAGTTGCCATCGATCCAGCCCACCGCAAGCGCGTTGCCATGCGCGTCCTTGAAGATTGGATTGATGGCGCGGGAGGCGAACACGCCGGTAAGGACCGCGCCCAGAGTTCCGCCCGCGCCATGCACGCCAAAGGCGTCGAGAGAGTCGTCATAGCCAAACCATTGTTTCACCTTGGCGACCATGAAGTAGCAGAACAACCCGGCCAGGAACCCAATGGCGAGCGCCGACATGGGCCCGACAAACCCTGCCGCCGGAGTGATGGCGACCAGGCCGGCCACCGCGCCTGAAATCGCTCCCAGAGCGCTGGGCTTGCCATTGCGGAGCCATTCCGCCAGGCCCCAGCCAATGGCCGCGGCCGCCGCGCCAAATTGAGTGGCGACAAACGCGCTGGTGGCCAGCGGGCCCGATGAGAGCGCGCTGCCCGCATTGAATCCGAACCAGCCCACCCACAGCAGACCCGCGCCGATGAAGCTGAGGACGACGCTGTGCGGCGGCATCGGCTCCTTGGGATAGTGGAGGCGTTTGCCCAGGTACAGCGCGCAGACCAGCGCCGACACGCCGGAGGTGACGTGGACAACGGTGCCGCCGGCAAAGTCCAACGTGCGAACGCCGCCGGCGAGCGAGGCATTCAGCAGGCCGTCTTTGCCCCAGACCATGTGGGCCATGGGCGCATACACAAACAAAGACCATAGCAGGGTAAACAAGGCCATGGCGCTGAACTTCATCCGTTCCGCAAAGGCCCCGGAGATGAGCGCCGGCGTGATGATGGCAAACATCAACTGATAGATCATGAACGTGGCCAGCGGAATGGTGGCAGCGTAAGCTGGGTCGGGCGCCGCGCCGACTCCGCGCAGGAATACATGGTGCAGTCCGCCAAGGAACCTGTTTCCCGAGCTAAAACACAAACTGAAACCGACGAAGGCCCAGACCACCGTGATGATGCCGGTCATCGCGAAGCTGTGCATCATGGTGCTGAGGACATTCTTTTTTCGCACCAGACCGCCATAAAAGAGCGCCAGCCCGGGAATGGTCATCATCAGCACCAGCGCGGCGGAGACAAGCATCCAGCCGTTGTCGGCAGAAAGCTGGGCGCTTTGCACCGCCAGGTCCAACTGCTGCAGATGCTGTTGCATCTGTTGTTGCGTCTGCGCGCCCGTGGTCGCGGCGACCTGGGCTCGGGCGCTGGTTCCGGCGCATCCCGCGAACAGCAAAAACAAAAGAAGCGCGCGCGCCAGGGCCGCTCCGTACCGAGGGCGCGGAGCGGGACTGGCTTCCGCGCGGCTTTTTCTGAAGAGAGGCTGGCTCTCGCGATTCCTGGCCGGGCACCCAGCATGCCGGCGCCGTTCTCGAATCCATTGCATAACGATTGACCGCCGTGTTTGAAGAATGAAGTGAAGAAACCTTACATTGCGAAACATAGATTGAACTTGCAGTCGACCCGCATTGCCTGGGCGACGGTGTCTAAAACCAGTCGCATAAATTCAACCTGGGAAGATGGGGTATTTTACGGCACCGCTAAAGCCGCGCCCCGATACAAAACCATTTATACAACCAGTTCTAGAAATCAAAATTCGCTTTATCGCTGGAACGGAGACAGGATGTGTCCTAACAAGCCCAGCGAAGCCACGAGACGTTAGAGGATTGATGGAAAACTAAATTCTACTGTGCCCCGATGGAGGCGAAATGTCGAATACAATTTTTTTATCGACGGTATACGGCGCAGTTATGCGCGTCTTCCCACGAAATTTGTCCGGATGGCCATGTCCTGGAAAATTTTTAGGCCGGGTGGACTTTGCCTGAAACCGCCTGCACACCGCATCATAGAATGGAAGATCGCTCCGGCGGGCCCGAGACCTGCCGGGAAATACCGATAGAATCTACTCAACGCGAAATTCGCCGGGAGTTCGTCCGCGCTGCATCCGCGGTGTTGTTGTCGCAGGGTCGTTTCGCAGCAATTTCTTTGAGGTGCAAGTGGAAAATCGTAGCATTCGGACAGTTTTGGCAGGGCTGCTGTGCATGGGGTTGGCCGCTGGATTCCTCGGCCCGCAAAGTGGGCAGGCAGATGCGCAGGCGCAGACATTGAACGCAGCACCGAGGCGACCGTTCCCTGGCGCGGGCTCAACCTTTTTGGCGAACGAATCCTGGCAGCCGATGGATGCCCCGATGACGTTTGGTCCGCAGCAGGACCAGAGTATGCCGGGCTATCGTCAGGCGAAGCCGCCGAAACCGCAGCCGGACACGCCAAACTCGTATACCGCGCCGGCCCAATCCAGCGGTTCCAACAGCTCGGATGAAGCCTTTCCCCCGTTCGCAATTGTGCCGAGGTCGGAAATCGCAGGCAACCTGGGGTCGACGTATATTCCGCTGGACAGTTGGATCTATCCGGCGCTGATGCGGCTGTATTCGCTGGGGTACCTGGACCGCGCCTTTGTGGATATGCGCCCGTGGACGCGCCTGAGCGTGCTGCGCATGCTGTTTGCCGAGCAGGAGAAGATCCACTCGGACAGAAACGACGAGCAAGCACTGGAGATTTACAACGCCGTGATGGCGGAACTGGAATCCGACATCCATACGACCGGCTACTGGACGACGAACGCCACGCTGGAGTCGCTGTACGAGCGCGCCATGCCCATCGGCGGAACGCCGCTGCACGACAGCTACCACCTCGGCCAGACCATCATCAACGATTATGGGCGGCCCTATGAACAGGGCTTCAACAACTACTCTGGCTTCAGCGCGCGGGCAACTTCGGGCCCGTTTGCGCTCTACGTGCGGGGTGAGTATCAGCATGTGCCCAGCGCGGCCGGTTATTCCCCTGCCCTGGCCGCGACGCTGGCGGCAGTCGACGGTGTTCCTGACGTGCCCCAGGCCACCATTCCCGCCGGGCCCATCCCCACGCTGAATTATTTTCGCCTGATCGAAGCAAACTTTTCGGCCACGTTCTTGAACCACGATTTTTCGATCGGCAAAAGCGATGTGTGGGATGGTCCAGCCACCGGCGGCGCGTTCGACTGGAGCAACAACGCGGAAAATATTTATTCGTTCCGCATCAACCGCATTGAGCCGTTGCACATTCCGCTGCTTTCTTACGTGATGGGCCCGGTGCGATACGAGTTCCTGGTCGGCAGCCTCATGGGCCATACCTATCCCAACGATCCGTGGGTACACATGGAGAAGTTTGCCTTCAACCCCACCCCTGACTTTGAGTATGGATTTTCGCGAACCGTCATCTGGGGCGGCGAGGGCCATGCGCCCATTACATTGGGAACGTTCTGGAACAGCTTCACCAGTTTCCAGAATGTTTCGGTGGCCACCAAATTTTCTCGCAACGATCCCGGCGCGCGCTTCAGCACCTTCGACTTTACCTTGCGGCTGCCCTATGCGAGTAAACTGCTGACGCTATACACCGACTCGGAGGTGCACGACGACGTAACTCCGGTGAGCGCGCCGCGCCGTGCCGGCATCCGCGCCGGGCTGTATCTGGCGCGCTTCCCCGGAGCGCCGAAACTCGATCTGCGCGGGGAAGGCGTCTACACCGACGTCTCCGTATCCAACAGCAACAACGGCAGTTTCATGTACTACGAAACCGTCCAGCGGCAGGGCTACACCAACCAGGGCAACATCTTCGGCGACTGGATTGGGCGCGAGGCAAAAGGCGGCCAGGCGTGGCTGACCTATCATCTGTCGGCGCAGGAGATATTGCAGCTCTCCTATAGAAACGCCAAGGCCGCCAAGGACTTTATCCCCGGCAACACCTTTGCGACAGGAGCGCCGCGGGTGGGTGGCGGCACCACGCAGAACGACTTCACCTTGACCGTGGTCAAGCGCCTGAAGCCGGATTTGGAGTTGAACGCCTGGCTGCAGTATGAACGCTGGAAAGCTCCGGTATACAAGACCGGCGGGCAGAACGACGTCACGACGAATCTTCAGATCACCTGGTATCCGAAGATGACGCGGAGCCTGCGGAAATGGTGAGGAGCCAGGACCGTGAGTCTGAAGTTCGCAACATAATCGAAGGCGATAATTCCATATTAAGTCATAGGAAACGCAGGTCCCTCCACTCCGCTTCGCTACGGTCGGGATGACAAATTTGTATAGCGAATTTACGACTCAGGACACGAGGGCCGTTCTCCCGTTGGTTTAGAGCATTTTCAAATCAAGTGTGAACAGAACTCTGGATGCCCCATCCTTTGTGCGCCTCTTGCACAAAGGGTGGGAGAGCACGACTCTTTCCCCGACCGTCAACACCCTGACCGAAAATGCTCTAGAGGGACGCCGCGGCGGCCTCCATTCAGAATGACTCCATTTGGAATCTGGCTACACTGACCATCAATCTGCGCTGGGATGGGGCGCGCCGGAGGACTTATGCCTCGATCGGCAGCTCGTCGATCTGCGATTCGGTTAAATAGGCTGCCATGGCCTGGGCCAGTTGCGAGTCCACCTCGTCGGCGATGGCCATTACATCCACCAGCAGCAGGCTGAAGTCCACCGAGCGCAGGTTGTTTTGCAGGGTCTGGAAGATGCTGACTTGCAGCATGCGCGACTCCTCGACCATCATGGCGGCAGTGTAGGCTTGTTTGCGACGCGCCACCCCATGCCTGGCGGCCGCCGGAGAC
>JAJYVR010000311.1 GCA_021791935.1 Acidobacteriota bacterium | reverse complement strand
TGCGGCACATACAGCGCACGGTCCACCAGGGCCGCACCCTTGTCGCTGGCATAGCAGAGAAACACGCCCACCTGACTGTTCTCGATCCGCCCAGCCGTGCCGCTGTACTGACGCTTGACTCCGGCAGAATGACCGCCCTTCTTCACAAAGCCCGTCTCATCGACGATCAGCACCGCATCCGGGCTGCCCAACTCCTCCACCACATACTCGCGTACCCGATCCCGCGCCGCATCCGCGTCCCATCTGGCACGGCCCAACAGATGCTGCATCGCGTAGGGCGACGCCTCGCCCATCCACTCGGCCATCTGCCAGCCGTTCTTCCGCTCGCATCCGCTCAGCAGCCCCTGCAGGTACGCCAGACTGCGCCCACGCGCCTCCGACCGCGCAAACAACCCCGCGATCAGGCCGTGCGCACGCAGCAACTCGCGCTTCCATCCTGCCAGTCGATTTTCCATCTCAGTTGCAGAGCAACCGCTTATCCAGAGCATCCACAGCATAACACTTATCTACAATTGTAGTATTAGACCTTGGCGTTGGCGCGCACGCGATTCGGGAACACTTCGCCGATATAGGCCCAGACAACAGCGCCTTGTAAAGCGGCAATGCAAGCAATGTAGGCCATCGGCAGCCCTCCCAGCGCGCCTACCAAGGTGCTTCCGATGACACTTCCGTTGATGGTCATGGGCGATTCGGTGTTCTTGATTCCGTGGCAATTCTTTCGAGATTACCCAAAGTCCACCGTTCCACATAGATGTACCCGGACCCCTAGAGCATCGAACATCGCCGCCTTGGCCGCGAGCGCATGGGCGGCGGCCTTCGCGTCGGTCGTGTAGGCAATGTTCACGTGGTTCGCCCGGTGTCGCGCCATGAAGGAGTCTCTCGATATTCCATCCAATATCGCGCTCACCATTGGCCACTGGCTGGTCGTATGTTTCCATCGGCGGTTGGTTTCTTCTTCCGGCAATTCGACGACAGTGCCGAGGCCCATATCGACGTGCAGCGCGTTGCCTTCGACAAATACGCGGCTCCATACGATGTTTCCAGGCTTGCCGATGCCTTTCAGCGTGCCTCCTCCCAGTGGAAAATACATGGGCGGCTGGCGCTCGCTCGATGCGCCAGCATATCCTCCGACGAAGTGATTGGCAGGGGCCGCTCCGGAAATTTGTAGTACCCAAACGAAATCGTCGATGCCGTCGCCCTGGAACTGCTCGCCCCAGCGCACGTCATGCAGCGTTGTCGAAGGGTCGAGCCCCAGCGCCGTCCAGCAGCGGTTCGTCACCACGGCATCGACACCGGCGCACTCGTCCACTTCATTGAAGTGGGGCAGCGGCTGGCCGGCATACAATTCCTTTCCGGTGTTTTCCTGGTAGACCGGAGGGCGATCGGAATTGTTGAACATACCCTCCGCCAGGTCGGAGGCCGGAACCAGGTCCTTCAAACCCTGTTGATACTGGATGCCGATGGCATCGCAGCCAAAGTCGTCCGCGATGCGGGCCGCCGCGATGTACATTTTGCATTGTTCGTGGATCTGCGCGTCTGTCAATTCCGAGTTCTCATCTTTCCCGGTGACGAATCGCACACCCTTTTTGTCCAGCCACCGCCGGACTCCCCGCGCTTCGTCATGCGTGACGGTGCGCATCCTGGCCACCAGCGCCGACTGGCTCAGCCTCTCTTTGAACATGCCAATTGGATTGAGCAGTTCGTCGTCAATGATGGCGTTGTACATTCCCATGCAGCCCTCGTCGAAAACGCCGAGAATGGCCTTCCGTTGCTGCAACGCCGCAGCCAACTGCCTGCCCATGCTCGCGGCCTTCGCTGGCAATGCATCTATGTGTAGGTCTTGCACGTGGGTCAGGTCATGGGTGACAGTCTTCCACTGGATCCATTCCTTCAACCGAGCAAGAAAATACTCATCCGTGAAATTCTGGCTCCAGAGGGTGCTGAAGCTGACGCCGGCTTTCACCAGCGATCCGTTCAGATTCAGCAACCCCACAAGTCCCGGCCACTGTCCCGACCAGTTGGCCACGGTAAGGATCGGGCCGCGATGGCTGCGCATCCCCGGCAGCACATGGTGGCTATATTGCCACGCCGCCGTGGCAAACACCAGGTTCGCTTCAGGATCGATCCCAGCAAAGACATCCATCCCCATGCGCTGGCTGGAGATGAAGCCGTGCCCGCTTTTGGAATCGACGGGGAACGCCCGCCGCACCGAAACTCCGGCATCCAGAAAACATCGCGTAAGCTTGCGCTCCAGGTCTTCCTGGGCGGCCCAGCAAACTTGATTGGCCGACAGCCGCAAGTCTCCGCTGGTGATCAAAACAGCTTCCTTCATGGTCGGATTCGCATTTGAATTTGGCATAAAGAGACGACCCTCATTCCCTTTCACATTTTCGCGCGCACAACTGGCTCTCGATCGTAAGCACCAGAATATTCTCTTTCTTCCGATGCGGGATGTGGCCTCGTCGAATTCAGATAACCATGGCAATTGAAAACTCGCTCTAGGTGTGTGTCGGGCATAGCGTTTTGCCAAGACCGATT
>JAJYVR010000310.1 GCA_021791935.1 Acidobacteriota bacterium | reverse complement strand
TCTGGTTTGGAAATACTTCTCTCTGAAACTTCAGTACACCGTCAATGATTCGCTTCACTGTTTTTCGTTCCTGCTTCCCCGGTTGCAATACGTCGTTCCACGCTTCTACTGTAAAGCTGCGTTGCGGCGGCTGCGGCGGCTGCAATCTGTTTGCAAAAATCCCCTCGCCGCGTGAATGCTTCTCCTTCGTCCTTGCCGCTTTGGCCCTAACGGTTGAGATGGAAAGGTTGCTGCGCTATTGGGTCTTGGTTGCCTCGACAAGCAGTTCAACCGACGGCGCCACCATGTCGATAAGAACCGCCTGAGGTTTCGCAGCGGTTTTGAGCGCGGACAAATTTTGCGCTCGCGTGTCCGTGTCCATCGCACGATTGTTTTCAAGATCGTCGAGTGCCTGCAATCCGATCGCGGCAACCTGGTTCAAGCCTTGCGAGAGCGGAACCAGTTCCTCCGTTATTTTCGACTGTACCAGCAGAGGCTGCAATCGCGCATCGTTGTCGCGCCACAGCGTCAGCCATTGCCGAGCTTGCCGCCATTGCTCCGGAGTCGCCTGCCCCGAAGCGATCAGCTTTACAAGCTCGTTGAACTGACGCGCCGTCTCGCTCTCAGGAAAGGCGGCATCGACCAGGCGGTTCAGCGGCGTGAAGGTTGTGTAGGACGGGCCGCCTTCGAGATCGTATCGCTTGTATCCGGCGGGCGGCTGCATGACCGCGGCGAAGACTTTCAAGGGAACAGGATCGGGATCGCCGCTCATCCGCTGCAACATGACATTCACGTCAGCCTGGGAATCGAGTCCGTAATAATTCAGTTTCCACGAGACGATCGCCAGCCTTTGATACATGGAAGCGACATCCCGCACGTTTTGAGGAGACCAGAATCGCTCCGCGATGGCCGCCAGATACGGCCAGATCTGGCTGTTGATGGTCTCCGGATCGACATATTCGCTCCACATGCAGGCCTCCCCGCCAAGAATGCGCGCCGTCTGCTCGGCATTCAGAGAAGCCGCGCCGTCTCCCAGTGGATCCGCCAGATAGTAGTAAGACGTTGGACGATCGAGATTCAGGTAGTACGGAGTCGAAAGCATCCCGCGGTTCCCTTGCCGTGCCGCCTCCGCCAATGCGGTCGATCCACGCCACGACTGGATGACGACATCTTTTGGCGTTTCAGGCTGAAGGACTTCGTCCCAGCCCTCCATGATCTTGTGGTGCGCGGCGACGATCTTCTGCACCTTGGCGGTGAAATAGGCCTGCAAGGCGGCATTGTCGCGCAGGCCGTGAGCACGCATGAAGGCCTGAATCTGCGGGTTGGCGTTCCATTCTTTGCCGTTGCACTCATCGCCGCCAATATGAAAATACGGATCGGGAAAAAGATCTGCCATCTCACCGATAAACGTATTGAGGAATTTGTAGGTGGAATCCTTCGTCGGATCCATTGCGGCATCCAGCACGCCGTACCGGCGCGCAATTTGATACGGGCCTTTTCCGCTTGCCAATTCCGGATAGCCGACGAACCACGAAGTGGTGTGACACGGCATGTCGAACTCCGGAACGACGCGAATGCCGCGGTCGCGAGCGTACTCGATCACTTCGCGGATTTGCGTCTGCGTATAGTACAGCCCGTCGGAGCCTTTTCCCTGCAGCAGCGGGGACTTCAGGCTTTCGGCGCGAAAACCTTGGTCATCGGACAAATGCCAGTGGAAGACATTCAGCTTGACGGCCTCCATGCCATCGAGGTCCCGCTCAATCACTGGAACGGGCATGAAGTGGCGGCTGACATCGATCATCAATCCGCGCCAGGGAAATCGCGGCTGGTCGTCGATGGTGACGACAGGAACGCTGAAACCTTGTGGCGTGGTCCGGACCAGTTGCAAAAATGTTTGCAGCCCGTGCAGAATGCCCAGCGGATTGGGCGCTGTCAGCTTCACACCATTGGCGGAGATTTCCAGGCGATAAGACTCGTCTTCGCCTAGCTGCTGCACGGCATCGCCGGCTCCCCCGGTTTTGACGACGAAGCTGGGCCGGTTGAATTGCGCTTCGCGCCAGAGCGGAATGCCTGTTTCCCGCGAAAGCGTCATCAGGAATCGCTGTTGCGCCCGCTGCAGTCGCGGTTCTGTGTAACCTTGCAATGCGATGCCGAAATTTCCGTCGATCGTAAATTGGCCTTGACCCTGCACGACATGGGAAGGCAACGGCATGATCGGGAGTGTCGTCTGAGCTTGCGCTGTAAGATGCATCGGAAAACCAAATGCGCAGGCGAGAATCAAGAGAAGAGAACAAGGCAGGCTAACTCGTTTCATGGTGCATCCTCCAGTGGCAAGGTTGGACGTGCGTTCGTATCAAAGACCAAGGCGCTCCAAAAAATTCTACCGGCGCGAACAACTAGTGTAGTGAGTCTGAAGTTCATTCAACAATTCGATTCATGGAAGCGATTCGAACAGCAGCACTCAGGGGCTAAAGCCCATCTGTTTTGCGCCATGTACGGCACGACTAAAGTCGTGCCCTGATACAAAACCGAAAATCATTTCTTTAAAGAATTTAAGACCCCG
>JAJYVR010000061.1 GCA_021791935.1 Acidobacteriota bacterium | reverse complement strand
CAGGAATGCAAAAGAATCCTTCCAGCATTGGGATTTTGCCGCACCTTCCCCGGCCAAGCTTGCATCTGTATTGCAGTGGTTCGATGTGGGCGTGACTTCTTCCAAGGGCGCCGTGGTGTCGCATTCCGTCTCTACCGCAGTCGTCGGACCGGATGGAAAAATCCGCGCCTGGTATCCGACAAATACGTGGACGCCACAGCAGGCGCTGAAAGATATTCGGCAGATTCTGCAGGAGGAAAAATAGCGAATGGCGATTGTGCTGATGGGCGTCACCGGGACCGGAAAGACCACAGTGGGCGAAGCGTTGGCTGCGCGTACAGGTTGGCCATTTGCCGACGCGGACGATTTCCATTCCGCCGCCAACCGCGCGAAAATGCACGCCGGAACTCCGCTGACCGATGAAGACCGCGGGCCCTGGCTGCGCAGCCTGCACCAACAGATTGCAATGTGGCTACGCGACGGCGTCAACGGCATCCTCGCCTGCTCCGCGTTGAAAGAGTCGTATCGCAACGAGTTGACGGCAGGGACCGCGCCCGGTTCGGTTCGCTTTATATTCCTCACCGGGCCAGCCTCGCTGATCCGCGAGCGCATGGCGGCGCGGCACGGCCACTACATGCCGGAGTCGTTGCTGCCGAGCCAGCTAGCAGCGCTGGAACCGCCGCGCGATGCCATCGAAATCTCCATCGACCAGACTGTTTCGGCCATGGTGGATCAAATCCTGAGTGCGCTCGCCAAGGAAGGTTATGCTGGAGTGAGCGAGCTTAAACCGCACTAAGGGAGATCGATCGCTATGGCGAAATTGACACTTGTTACCGCGCTGGTTCTCATCGTTTTAGGCGTTGCGTTTTTCGTCGCCACCGGTAGCCACGCGCCCACGGCACTGATCCCGGCCTACTTCGGCATCGTCCTCGGCATCTTCGGCCTGCTGGCGAATACGCCGGACAGCAAGCGCCGCATGATCTTCATGCACATCGCCGTGACCGTCGGCCTGCTCGGCGTTATCTTTCCCGGCTGGCGTGCCGCCTCGGCTTTCCTCGCCTCCACCCACGGAACCGCCATGGTGCGTCCCCTCGCAGTAAAGGAAGAGGTCGCCATGGCGATCATTTGCCTCATCTTTGTCCTCCTGTGCGTTCGCTCTTTTATCGCAGCTCGTCGCGCGCGGGCATAAAAGATACATTTATGGCAATTAAACCGGCATGGATAGACGCGGGCGCACGCAGCGGGCGAAGGTCAGAGTCCGCCGGCAGACGCGTGTCTCCTGATGCGCCGCAGAGCAAGAAGAAACCGGAGCTGCGTAAGGTCCTGCCGGAAATCTGGGGGCTGGTACGTCCACGCCGCTGGCTTCTCGCGTTCGGTCTGCTGCTGATGGTCGTCAGCCGTGTCTCCAGCTTTGTGCTGCCGCTCTCCGCCAAGTTCCTGATTGATCGCGTCATGGGTCGCCACCAGGTCAGCCTTTTGCCCTGGATCGTTGGCGCTGTCCTGCTCGCCACCACCATCCAGGGCGCAGCTTCTTATGGCTTGACGCAACTGCTTTCCATCGCTGCCCAGCGCCTCATCGCCGATCTTCGCGTCCAGGTGCAGCAACACATCGGGCGCTTGCCCGTGGCATTCTACGACGCCAACCGCACCGGCACGCTGGTCGCGCGCATTATGAGCGACGTCGAGGGCATCCGCAACCTGATTGGCACCGGCATGGTGAACTTTGTCGGCGGTCTGCTGGCAGCGGCGATTGCGTTCGCCCTGCTGCTACGCATCAGCGTCGTAATGACGCTGCTTGCCGTAGTCGTTCTCGCTGTCTTCTCCCTGATCCTGATGACGGCGTTCAAGACCATTCGCCCCATCTTTCGCGAGCGCTCCCGCATCAATGCCGACGTCACCGGCAGGCTGACAGAATCGCTCGGCGGCGTGCGCGTGGTAAAGGGCTATCGCGCTGAGGAACGCGAAGCGCAGGTGTTTGCCGGAGGCGTGCAGCGCCTGCTGGAAAATGTCATCCGCACGCTCACCGCCCAGTCGGTGATGAGCCTGGCGTCCACCGTTGTGCTGGGCGTGGTGGGCGCGCTGGTCATGTATCTCGGCGGACGGCTTGTGGTTTCGCACGCGCTCACCGTCGGCGATTATGTGACCTACACCATGGTGCTGGCGTATTTAATCGCCCCGGTGATCCAGATTGTCGCGGTGGGAACGCAGTTGACCGAAGCCGTTGCCGGACTCGACCGCACCAGCGAAATTCTCGCCGAATCCAGTGAAGACAACGATCCCCAACGCAACATACCGCTCGGGCCCATTCGCGGCGAAGTTGAATTTCGCGATGTCGTGTTTGCCTACGAGCCAACCAAGCCCGTGCTGCATGGCATCTCGCTGAAAGCCGCTCCCGGCACCGTCACCGCGCTGGTCGGCCCTTCCGGCTCCGGAAAGTCCACCATCATCAGCCTGCTCTGCGCCTTCCACAAGCCGGATTCCGGCCAGGTGCTGGTCGATGGCGTCGATCTCGCAAAGGTTCGCCTCGGCGACTACCGCACCCAGCTCGGCGTGGTGCTGCAGGAGTCGTTCCTGTTCGACGGCACCATCCGCGAGAACGTGCATTTTTCCCGACCGCTGGCAACGGAAGCCGAAGTGCTGGAGGCGTGCCGGATTGCCCGTGTCGATGAGTTTGCCGAGCGTTTCCCTGAGACCTACGAGACCGTCGTCGGCGAGCGCGGCGTCAAGCTTTCCGGCGGCCAGCGCCAGCGCATTTCCATCGCGCGCGCCATTCTGGCGAACCCGCGCATTCTGATTCTCGACGAAGCCACATCCAGCCTGGACTCGGAAAGCGAAGCGATGATTCAGGAGGGACTCTCCTACCTGATGCGTGGCCGCACCACCTTCGTCATCGCGCATCGGCTCTCGACCATCCGCCGTGCCGATCGGATTCTCGTCGTTGAAGAAGGCAGAATCGTCGAGAGTGGCACACACGACGATCTCTACGCAGCCCATGGCCGCTATTGGGACCTCTACACCCGCCAACACGGATTGCAGTCGAATCTTTTTCTTGCGCCCGGCGAAGGCGACAGCGTTCCCGACAGCGACAATTCCACCGAAGCAAAGAACGGCGACTTCAGCTTTACCCAGGCGCTGCGCGGTGTCCGCTGATTTAGCTTTCCGTCTTCACCACGCCCAGTTGCCACAACAGAAAAGCGTAGTCGAACGCAATTTCCTTCAGATAGTCGTAGCGCCCGGACGCGCCGCCGTGACCCGCCTGCATGTTGGTGTGCAGCAACAGAAAATTGCTGTCCGTCTTCAGGCTGCGCAGCTTGGCCACGTACTTCGCAGGCTCCCAATACATCACCTGGCTGTCGTTCAGCGAGGTCTTCACCAGCATCGTCGGATATTCCTTGGCCGCAACATTGTCATACGGCGAATACGCCCGCATGTACTGGAACGCCGCGGCCTCGTTGGGGTTCCCCCACTCCTCGTACTCGGCCACGGTCAACGGCAGGGACGCGTCCAGCATTGTGTTCATCACGTCGACGAAAGGAACGTGCGACAGCACCACGCGAAACAGATCGGGCCGCATGTTCGAAACTGCGCCCATCAACAGTCCGCCCGCGCTGCCGCCTTCGATCGCCACGCGGTCCTTGGCGCCGTAACCGTTCGCAACCAGGTATTCCGTCGCAGAAATAAAGTCTGTAAACGTATTCAGCTTTTGCATCATGCGGCCGGCATCGTGCCAAGGCTTGCCCATCTCGCCGCCGCCGCGAATATGCGCGTACGCCAGCACCACGCCGCGATCCAGCAAACTCAGCCGATTCGAGTTGAATCCGATCGGCAAAGAATATCCATACGATCCGTACGCATACACATACAAAGGGTTTTGCCCGCGAGCGAATCGGTCGCGTCGATACACCAGAGAAATCGGCACGCGCACACCATCCGACGCGGTAGCAAAGATGCGCTCAGAGGCATACTGTGTCCGATCGAAGCCGCCGGGAACTTCCAACTGCTTCAGCAGCGTGCTCTGGTTCGTTTCCAATTCGTACTGAAATACAGAACTGGGCGTCGCCAGCGAAGTGTAGCCATAGCGATAACTCGTCGCGTCGAACTCACGATTCGTTCCCGGCGTCGCGGTATAAGTCGGTTCAGGGAATGAAATCTCGCGCGGAGTTTTTCGCGCTTGCTCCGCCAGGCTTCCCTCTCCCGTCAAATTGTGAATGCGCAGGCGCGGCAGCCCCTGGTACCGCTCGCAGGCCACAAAAAAATGCTGGAACAGGTCGGCATCCTCCAGCATCGCGTCGTCGCGATGCGGCAGGATTTCCTGCCAATGCTCGCGACCGGGCTGCTCCACCGTGGCTGTGACCAGTCGAAAATTTCGCCCTGTATCGTTCACGCGAATGAAGAACATTCCATCGCGATGGTCCGCGTAATATTCAATATCGTCGCGCCTCGGCTCCACGCAACGCAGCGTTCCCATCGGATCGTTCGCGGCTAGATACCACTGCTCGCTGGTGGTGTGACTCGCGGCTTCCACAAATAAATATTTGCCATCGCGCGTGCGCCCGACTCCAACGTTGAAGCGTTCATCGGCGTCTTCCCAGGCAATCTCGCCGGTCGAAAACGTTTGCGTTGCCGCATCCAGCACCCGTCGAACAATCTGGTACGGCCGCTTGGTCTCCTCATCCTCCACGCTGTAGAACAGTGTGCGATCGTCCGCTGCCCACGCGACAGACCCAACCCGCTCCGCCAAAGACTTCAGCGTTTCTCCGGTCAGCAGATTCTTTACATGCAACGTATATTGCCGAAAGCCTGTGTTGTCCGTGGTGTACGCCAGCAGGTTTCCGTCGTCGCTCACCGCCAATGCGCCAATCGACATAAAGGCCTCGCCCTCAGCCAGCCGATTCACATCCAGCAGCACTTCTTCATCCGCAAATCCCTCCACCGGAGGAACCGGTCGCGACGCCGAACCCTCCTTCGCGGGAACGCGGCAATAGATGGGATACTGTTGGCCCTCCACCGTGCGCGCGTAGTAGTCGAACCGCCCGTCGCGATACGGCACCGAAACATCCGTCTGCTGAATATGACTCAGCATCTCCTTGTAGAGCGTGTCGATCAGCGGCTGCAACGGCTCCATCACGGCGGCGGTGTAGGCATTCTCCGCGTTCAGGTATTCCAGCGTTTCGGTGTCATCTTTTTCGCGCAGCCAAGCGTAATCGTCTTGCAGCACTTGGCCGTGGAGTGGAAGACTGCGTGGGTCTTTGCGGGCAACGGGAGGTTTCAATTTCGTGATCGGTAGCATGCATCTCCACTATAGTGGAGCCGACGGCCTCAAGCGGAACAGCGTGCTACCCAGCGATCGCCAACGTCGATTGCGCGCCAGATCGCGGCTACTCTGTTACACCATCGTTGATCCAGGCGCAGTCCATCCGCAGCGTAATGCCGATCATCATGCGGATGGTCGAGGTTTTGCCGGCGCCGTTTGGGCCGAGGAGGCCAAACATTTTGCCAGCCTCAATCTGGAGGCTCAGGGCATCGACGGCAACCTTGGTGTCGTAGGTCTTCGATATTCGATTCAGTTCAACGAGGTTCATGCGGGACGCGGTCCGGTCAGTTGTTGGCAGTGTAGCAAACGGAAATCTACATTCTCGACTGCTTTCGTGCTTTCCGAATATCGAACGATCCATCATCTTTGATGTGAATGGCCTCGAACTCTACGTCTCCATTTCGGATAGTCAGGTCAATCGAGTTAACAAGCGCTTCTCGCATTTTGCTGTCAGGTGACCTGCTGACGAACTCGACAACATCAACGCCTACTCCAGAATTGAGCCCGTGGAAAATGATGTATTCAACAGGATCCATAATGGCCCGGACGTCTTGCGGATCTATATTTTTACCGGAGAAAGTTGGGTCGATTTTCCGGAGCTTACTCTTTGCCAGTTGTCGGCCCTGTGCCCTTAAGTGCTCTCTCTGCTCCTCAAGTTTTTCGTCGAATCTTTCCTTGGCAGAGGTCAAGCGATCATCTTCGGTAGCAAGTTTATTTTCGAGAGCGACCAGATCGAGGTACACACATTTCTTTGGTCGCCTCTGAGGGAAAACAAACTTTCCTTCAACTAATCTAAAAATCTCACCGCAGCACGGGCAAATAGCCAGAACTTCCTGAATGCCATCAATTGTCTGGATAAGGGCATTCATCAGCCGATCACCTTATGTGTGATTTTTCCATCAATTACGCACTCACGAATTTGCCCCTGTTTTGGAGAGAGACGGCCATTGCCAGTTTTCACATCCACAAACTTAATGACTTCAACACGGCCCTTTCCGGAAAGTCCCGTGAAGACGATGTAGTCAATTGGCTGAAGTAGTATTCGGCACTCGCTTTGCTTGTATGGAAAAGTAAGAAACGCAGGAAGGATTTGCTCGCTTATTTTTCCGAAATTGCACGCTTGAGCGGAAACGGCTATCTTTTCAGGTCTCTTCTTTTTGTCTTCTGTCAACTGCTTCTTTCGCCCTTTCATCTCGACCATTAGCTCGTTCGCGGATACAGATCGGTCACAAATGATTTTCTGCGCCGCAAGCGGATACGTGTCATACGTGTCATACATGCTAAAAAGCTTGGCTCGTTTTATTGAGAATTCCCCAGTGCATCTCGGACACTCGATCTTGAGCCCAGGGATCGACAACAACTGCTGAATGATTTTGTTTGCCATAGCACAATTGCTCCTGCTGATCTACCGAAGAATATACGGCAAGCGAGCCATCAGCGATGCCTAAACTCACCAAGTTCGGGTTACTACTGTGCGCGTCATAGTGCTTTATGCTTTCTCGATCCCGCATCACGATAACCAGGCTGGTAGCATCCAGAGTGTGCTTGATCTCGATACTTCCATTCAGTTTGTGAAAGGCGTCGGCCCGCGCGTGGCCGAAAAGCTGAAGGAGAAGAACATCCTTGTCGTCGAGGACCTGCTGTATCACTTGCCGTTTCGCTACGAAGACCGGCTGAACCCGTGCGCATTGAACGAACTGGTTCCGGGCGAAATGGCCAGCGTCATCGCCGAGGTGCGTGGGACGGTGCTGCTGCGCACGAAACGCATGCCGATCTTTGAAATGACGGTCGGGCAGGGACCCACCTCCATGAAATGCATGTGGTTTCACGGAACGTATTTGAAGGACAAGTTTCAGCCGGGGCAGATGCTGGCGCTGTACGGCAAGGTGGAGCCGTCGCGCAGCCGCGCCGCAGTCTCAAAACACGTGGAATGGGTTTGTCACGGACACCCATTGCGGTACCCACTGCCAACGAACATCGCATATGACTCCTATTCCCGCCTGCGTGCGGCGGTGCGTGAGGGAGGGTTCTAAATATGGGCTGTGGTACAAAGACCATGTCTACGTACTCGAACCGCAAGCAGAGGTCGCGAAGTTCGCGGCTGAAAATGTCAAGGTGACCGGCTCCCTTGCCGGGGACACTATTCATATTCTCTCCATCTCTCGGATTTCAGGGACTGCAAGCGGAGCGAAATAGACATCCGACATTCCTGGCCAGTTACCAGCAAGCGCTGCTCCTCTGCGATACAGTCTTCATCATGGCCGAGCGGTGAGATTGGCAGTCACACTCGTCATGGGATCGGTTTTTGTATGGTCTAATAAAGATGTTGGCTTGATGGCGGAATCGGCATACGCGGTGGTCTCAAAAACCATTGGGAGCAATCCCGTGTGGGTTCAAGTCCCACTCAAGCCACCAGATCGCTCCAGCCCTCTGCCTTCCCCCAAAAACCAGTACAAAAGATTCCCCAGCGTGATCGGTCGGGGCCGAGCATGATTCTTGCAAAAAATTGAAGTTTACACATTTTCCTACACAGTTTCCCGGTATCAAAAGTCATCCTGCCGATATAAAATGAGCTACTGACAGCCACAGCAGACTCGAAATCTGCCGAGGGCAACCTCATGTCGGTTCGACTCCGACCTCGGCCACCATCTATGGCCTTCCCAAATGCGGTGGGATTTCTGACGCTATCCGAACTCTGCGGGTAAGTTGCCGGAATTTTCTCGGTTAGGGAAATTGTTGCCCCTCTCCATGAACTCGCCCGCCGCTGGACTTATTCCACCGTGACAGACTTCGCCAGGTTGCGCGGCTGGTCGACATCGCATCCCCGCCGCACCGCGATGTGGTAGGCAAGCAACTGCAGCGGCACCACTTCCAGAATCGGCAGCAGAAGCTCCGGCGCGTGCGGAATGTAGACCACGTGGTTGACCAGTTGCGCAATTTCCTGGTCGCCTTCGATGGCCACCGCAATCACCTGTCCGGACCTCGCCGTCACTTCCTGAATATTGGAGAGCGTTTTTTCATACCGCAGCTTGGACGTTGGATCGTTGCTGTCTTTTGTCGCCAGCACCACCACCGGCAAAGATTCGTCGATCAACGCATTCGGCCCATGTTTCATTTCGCCCGCCGGGTATCCCTCGGCGTGGATGTAGGAGATTTCCTTCAGCTTCAGCGCGCCTTCCAGCGCAATGGGATAATGGATGCCGCGCCCAAGAAATAGAAAGTCGCTGGCGTTTGAATAGTTCTTTGCCAGCGCCTCGCAAGCCGCATTGCAGTGCCTTAAAATATCGCGAATCTTGTTGGGAACGCGGGCCAGCTCTTCCACCAGCGCCAGGCTCTCGGCGGCATCGACCGTTCCGCGCTGCTGCGCCAAATACAGCGCCAGAAGAAACAGCGCCGTCAGTTGCGCGGTAAATGCCTTGGTCGAAGCGACGCCAATTTCCGGCCCGGCATGCGTATAGATCGAACCGTTGGCCTCGCGCGCGATCATCGCGCCCACGACATTGCAGATGGCCAGCGTCTTCGACCCCTTGGACGCGATTTCTCGCTGCGCGGCAATCGTGTCGGCGGTTTCGCCGGACTGCGTAATCAGCAGTCCGATCGCTTTTGAATCGGCAATAGGATCGCGATAACGGTACTCACTGGCATAGTCCACTTCAACCGGCAGCCGCGCCAGCCGCTCGATCATATACTTGCCAACCAGCCCCGCGTGCCAACTGGTGCCGCAGGCCGCGATATTGATCTTTGTGGCCGCTCGAAACTCAGCTTCTGGAATCTGCATTTCATCCAGAAAGACCTTGCCCGTGTCGAAGGACACTCGACTCAGCGTGGTGTCGCGCACCGCTCTTCCCTGCTCGAAAATTTCCTTCAGCATAAAGTGCTTGTAGCCGCCCTTTTCCGCCTGGATAGGGTCCCACAAAATGTTCTGCACTTTTCGCTCGATCGGGTTGCCGTCGAAATCCGTCAGGGTGACGCCCTCCGGCGTCAGGACCGCCATGTCCCCGTCCGCCAGAAAGTACAGCTTGCGCGTGTGGTGCAGGATGCCGGGAACGTCGGAGGCGAGAAAGTATTCTCCATCGCCCAGGCCAACCACGGCGGGCGGTCCGCTGCGCGCCGCAATCAGCGTTTGCGGAAAGTCGGCGGAAAGCACGCCGATGGCAAACGCTCCCGTCAGGTGGCGAACCGCGCGTCGCACCGCCTCTTCCAGCGCAATGGCGTTTCCGCTTTCCTTCGCTGTCGTCAATTCCGACTCGATCAGGTGCGCGATGATTTCTGTATCTGTTTCTGTTACAAATTTGTGCCCCTGCGCCGCCAGCGCATGTTTCAGTTGCAGATAATTTTCGACGATGCCGTTATGCACCACCACCAGGCGTCCGCTGCAGTCGCGATGCGGGTGCGCATTCTCTTCCGTCGGTCGGCCATGGGTCGCCCAGCGCGTGTGGCCAATGCCATAGGTCCCGTGCAGCGGCTGCTGGCGCAAAACCTCTTCCAGATTTTTCAGTTTTCCCGGAGCGCGTCGCAGCTCCAGGCCGTTCGGCCCGCCGGCAACGGCGATGCCCGCCGAATCGTACCCGCGGTACTCCAGTCGCCGCAGCCCCTCAAGGATGACCGGGACAGGATCTTTGCTCCCCACATACCCAACAATGCCGCACATAGTTCCCCCATTGTACCTGCGCGTTCATTTTTCGCGCGATGACGGAAGTTTAGAATCAGTGTTCCAAAGTTCACGGTTTCATACACATGGCAAAGGACATTATCATGCGTATAAGTAGGCGCAACTCTCCCCGGAGACCGGAGCCCCCGTTTTAAAGCGTCAGAGCTTTTTATGGTGTCGCTTTCGGATTCCATCGGCGCCTTGGACTGCCTACGATGTATCGAAAGCAACTGGAGTATATTGGCGCGTAGCCGTGAGGCAAAATAGACATTCCAGTTAAGAGGCTCTGAACATAATGGAATACCAGCATTGGACGATCAAAGAAGCGATGAACCGAATCGGCGCTAAGAAGCTCTACCTTCCCGCCATTCAGCGAAAATTTGTGTGGGATGCTTTGCAAATCGAGCGGTTGTTTGATTCGATCATGCGCGACTATCCGATCGGTACTTTTCTGTTCTGGATGGTAGGAGAGGCCAAGCACAACGACTACTCCTTCTACGAATTCATTCGGGACTATCACGAGCGGGACCACTGGAAGAACTCGCTCGCCGCCAAACCGCACCTCCCAGATGAACTCGTTGGCGTTTTGGATGGTCAACAACGGCTGAATTCGATGTATGTCGCCCTACAAGGCACCTACGCCTATAAGCGCCCTCGCGTCTGGGTGAACAATCCGAATGCGTACCCGGTGCGGAAATTCTTTCTCAACGTCTTCAAGCTTGAGAAAGAAGAAGAGGACGAGGACTACATTTACGAGTTCCGCTTCCTGACGCCCGAGGAGGCAAAGGAGATCACGCCGGAAACATATTGGTGCCTCGTGAAAGACCTACTTGAGTGCAAGGGTCTAGCAGAAGTGAATAAGTATTGGGCAAAGCAGAAGAAACAGATTCCACATGTGTTGGAGGTGCCGGAGACAACAGATGAGCATGCGCTCGACATTCTCGGAAAGCTCTGGGAGCGGCTGACCACAATTCCCATTGTCAATTACTTCCCTGTGAAGAACCAAAATCTCGACGAGGTTCTGGACATATTCGTGCGGGTAAACAGCGCCGGTACGGTGCTATCGAAAACCGACCTGCTTTTTTCTACTATCGTCGCGCAGTGGGAAAGTGGACGCGAGGCCATTGAAGAATTCTTAAACAAAATTAATGAGAAAGGGAATGGATTTCGGTTCGACACGGACTTCATCATGCGGGCCTGCCTCGTACTCGCCGAATGCCCAGTTCGCCTGCGTGTAGCGTCGTTTAAAGCAGAGAATGTGAAATTGATAGTGAAGGACTGGAAATTGATCACAGCAGCTATCAACCGTGCCGCAGACATGCTCGTCGAGTGGGGTTTCGAAGGTGCGACACTGCCTTCGGCAAACGCTGTCATACCCATCGCCTACGCTATCAAACGCGGGTGCGACATTAAGGCAAGCAAAGCAGACCTACGGCTCCTGCTCATTAAGAGCATTCTTACCGGTGTTTACGGCAGCTCTGGAGATCAAGTTCTTTCCGGCATCCGTAAGGCTATGCAGGAGACGGTGAAAGACGGCGGTGCATTCGAGTTGGAGAAATTGGAGAAGAAAGTTCGGCTGCCGAGTGGGAAAAGTATGGCGATCAACGAGGAAACACTGGATAGTTTGCTGCTCTCGACGAAGGGCCCGCGCAGTTTTGCCCTGCTTTCGCTGCTCACCCCGCACCTGAAATTCAATCAGGTGCAGTTCCATCAGGATCACATTCACCCATACGCAGGCTTCAATACGTCATCCCTGCAGAAATTGAAACTTGATGACAATGAGATTAGGGATTGGCAGGCAAAGAGGGATACACTCCCCAATCTCCACCTACTCGAAGGCAAGGAAAACCAAAGTAAGCTCGCGGTTTCTTTCGAAATTTGGCTAAAAAAGGAGTGTTCGACAAATATAGATCGAAAGACCTACCTTCGCAGCCATCACATTCCCGATGTCTCGTTCGATCTGAGCGACTTTGCCGTGTTCTTCGAGAAGCGAAAAAGCCTATTGAAAGAAAAGCTTGCTAGGTTGCTCAATGTCCGTTTGAAAATGGCTCCATAGCTGGCCTTAACCTAGCGAAGGACAATTTCCTGGCATCATGGGCATGCCGCCGACCCAAGACGGGTAACCCAGGTCAGGTGCTTCGCAGAAAGGTGGGCACTTGGCTGCAATGTCACGCGCCGACAGGTTTCAGTTTCTTCTTGGCTTTGACGACAGACGCCTTGGGGCGCATGTGTTTACCTTCCTTCTCCGCAAACTCGGCGAGTTTATCCCATTCGACTCGATAGACGAATTCGTTGTTCTTAGGTCTCCAAATGATGTGGTTTTGGCGAATGGTGAGATCTCCGTGCAACACTTTATCTACATATCGTTTGAAGGTGATTCCAGTGTTTTCGATCTCGCGCTCGGGAATCGCAAATTTCACATATGTAGCCAAGGTTGATCCCTCCGGATGTAAGAAGCAGAACGCGAACTATTCTAGCATTTTTTGCGTAATCGATGGTCAATCCCCAACACGACGGGCGACGTATCTTTGGTTTCATACCCCCAAAGTTTTGCACAAGATCTCCAATCCACGGAAACAACGCATCGATGAACCGTGATTCACCAATTTCCAGATGTCCGGTCATTTGGAAGCCGGTCCGCTGCAAATCCGTCGGCGAAAAAGTTTCCGCTCACGGTTCCATGCGATACGTGTACTCTTCAATAACAGGGTTGACGAGCACTTCGCGGGCAATTCGCTCCACCTCCAGTTGCGCTTCCGGCAACGCCAGCGCGTCGCTGAGGGTCAGCACAAAATACTTGCCCTGGCGGACATCTTCGACACCGCGATATTGCATCTTTCGTAGAGCTCCGTGGATGGTCTGCCCCTGGGGGTCCAGCACGGTCTTGCGAAGCATCACATAAACATGGGCCTTCATCGTGACTGAATTATACGTAGACGGCCCGCCGATTTCCCACAGGCAACCCACAGTCAAGGAAAATGAATGACGAATTATCTGGAACTTCCCGCCGGTCTAAAAGCTCCTGAAGTAATCAATGCGGTCATCGAAATCCCCTATGAAGGGGTGAACAAGTACGAGTACGACAAGAAACTCCACGTCTTCCGGCTCGATCGGAACCTGTATTCCCCGGTGCATTATCCCGGAGACTACGGATTTATTCCCAGCACCCTCAGCGAAGACGGCGACCCGCTGGACGTTCTGGTGCTGGTCGATTCACCCAGCTTTTCCGGATGCGTGATGGATGTTCGCCCCATCGGTCTGCTGCTGATGATGGACCAGGGCGTCCCGGACGAAAAAGTCCTGTCGGTAGGCCGCAGCAATCCCCGCTACGCGGACGTCTGGAATTACACCGAGATTTATCCGCACATGCTGCGCGAAATCACCCACTTCTTCGCCATCTATAAAGATCTTGAAGGCAAACGGGTTGAGGTCAAAGGTTGGCACGATGCTTCCCGCGCTCGCGAAGCCATCACCGCGTCGATGAAGCGCTATGAGGACGCAAAATTGGCAAAGTCCGCTGCCGAAGTGGAAGACAAAAAAAACATTCTGGTCCCGCGATAGCCGCCAAAGCGGACCCGCCTGAATGTACTCCGCCAAATAAAATGAGACCCACCAGAATCGGCGAGTCTCATTTTTCTTGCGGGCCGTTTATCCGTATCGATGAAGTTTCGTCCTAGAGCATTTTCAAATCTAGTGTGAACAAAACTCTGGGTGCCCCATCGTTTGTGCGCCCTTGCACAAAGGATGGGAGAGCACGACTCTTTCCCCGACCGTCAACGCCATGACCGAAAATGCTCTAGTCCTTCGCGGCCGGCTGCTGGGCCGCGTTCGTTTCGGCAAGCGTACTCGCCGTGGGACCTGCGCTGGCGGTCTGCGGTCCGCCGGACGCGCCATTCACCGGCAAAGACGCCGGCAGGCCGGTCGGCCGCTCCAATCCTTCGAACGTAATCCGGACAGAGGTTCCGAACCGCTTGTAGTCCCCGTACTTGACAATCTCTCTCAAGCGAACGTCGCTCGGCAGGCACGCCTTGCAATTCTTGAAGTGCAGCACGCCTTCCGCCCGCGTGTACACCGGAAACCAATATTTCCCGTCGATCTGCTGACGGTACGTCGTAAACGGGATGGAAAGATCTTCCCGCCCGCGCCGCGTATCGTCTGGAATACTCTTTCCGTTGGTCACAACAATCTGAAAGTCCTTGGCGTCGACCCAGATCCGCCCTTCAAAATAGCGCTCGTCCTTCTCCATCCGCCGCGGCGTCACGTCGAACACATACGTGTCCATCTGGTCGACCCGCTCCATGCCCACGTAGGTCACATGGTATTGCGCCACGTCTTCCGTGGTCAGCGTAAACGGCAGCCGATGTTCAATGTCGTCGAAATCCGCCGGACTCAGCAACGCCCGCGTCAGCGTGTTGTCCGGCGCGTACACGACCCTCTCCTGCTTGCGCCCCGACGGGCTCAACACAATGTCGTCCACTTGCAAATATTCTCCGTCGATGCCGCCATTGTCCCCGATCGAGTCCAGCTTGACGGTGCGACGGTATGTGTAATTCTCCAGCGCGCGCTTGAACTGCGTTTCTTTCTCCGCGAAGCGCTGAACGATCTGTTGCGGTGTGATGCCCTTCGGCTGTGCCGTGTCCAGCGGACCAAAGCCTGAGTCCAGCGGCGCGGGCGTAAATCCTTGCAGACCGCTTGGCGCGGGAACCGCCGCCTGCGGCCCAGTCAGCGCCATCGCCGGTCGAGCAGTCCCGACCGACAGGCAAAGCAACCCGACTCCCAGAAATATAGACCGGCACTCGCGCCGACCTGTCGCCAGCAACGGGCGACGCGCTTGAGTGCCCTGCGGGAACCATCCACCAGACGAACGAAGAGAAATCACGCCAGACCTCGGGATGCGAGGCGCTTCCATGCGCGCCGCGTCTACCCTTTTTCACCATAGACGACAAGACCCAACCTCTAGGATGCTTGTCCTGGTTTTGCGTTACCAAGGTTACCGGATAGTTAACACCAAGCAGGGAC
>JAJYVR010000060.1 GCA_021791935.1 Acidobacteriota bacterium | reverse complement strand
CTTCCAAAAACTTCGAACGCAAATCGTCCGAATAAGCTTGCGCCATCGCTTGTCTTCGCGGAAATCGCCAAACCAAATTTATCGCATCCCTAGCATCCGGGATATAGCAATCTTGGTTCCGCTCTAGCGGCAGGATTCGAGCGTTTTCGTTTTCCCGGTGTTGTTTTGAGATTTGAGATCTGTTGGGTGCGGCTTTTCTTCACGGAAAAGCTGCGCCGTGGTCCTTACTCCGATCCACCTGTAAGGTGAGAACTCTCTCAACGGTCATTGCGGCCGTAGCGGCTCATAGGGCTGGGCAAGCATCAGCGCTGCCAGAACCTGCCGTTCGTAATCGGAATAGCGGTGTCTGAACTCCCACGAATTCAAGATTGCACCACGCTGCTCGGGCGGGAACTCACTCAGATCCCGGATCGCTCGGTGCATCATTCGCTGCCGGTCAAAGGGCATTTGGTTCAGTTGCTGGATTCCGCTGCGAACCTGCTGCCGCTGCTCCGGGGACAGCCTTTCCCATATTTCCAAGCGATCCAATGTTCGTTCCCGCTTCGCCGGCGGCATTGCGTCCAACTGTTGCAAGCGCCACAACAGGCGTTGCTGTTGGGCTGGAGGAAGCCGATTGAAGCCTGGCTCAGTTCGCAGCGCGCGCTCTTGCTCAGCGAACGACATGTTTTGATGCTGCCGCAGCCATTCTCCCAAATGCTCCCGCTCACGTTGCGAAGGAACAGGCCGGACCTGCGCGGCATTGTCGCCATTCCCGTTGCCCATTGTCCCGTGACCCGTCTGGTACCACGCGGCCGCTTGCCACCGGGCCCGATCATGGCAGGGACGAGAAGCACAAGGACACGCCCACCCGATGCCACCGGCCAGCAGCAGTAGGATTGAACCCGCCAGGAGGAAAACGGAACGTCGCAGTTCATGGCGAGAATCGATCGCAGGGCCGCCCTTGCGCCGCCGGACGAGCCATGCAGCAAGGACACCGCGATGTTTTCCAAAACAGGTCATGTATCCATTCGCAACGCTGGACTTGAACACGCCCGCGCGCCGCTCTCATCCTCTATTGCATATAGTGCATATAGATCGCACCCACCCATCTGCTGGAGCCCGAATTGGCGATGCTTGGAACCACTGTCAATAGGAGGAACTTCCTCCATCTGTGGTCGGGGCGCTATCGGAACTGGTTTCGTCGAACGCCGCCAATTGCTGCAATGTCTGAGCGTTGGAATCGAGAAGTTCCAGGTCGTTGACGGTGGCGGAGACCACTTGTTGTTGAGGGACAACTGTACGGTTCAAACTCGCGATACCGAAATAAGATCCGCCGCCGACGACAAGCAGCAGAGCAAAAGCCGCTGCCGCTGCCGGACGCAGGTGTAGATCGCTTCCAAACATCAGATGCAAACGCAGCCGCTCCAGCCATCCAGGCGCTTCCGACTCTCTGGCTTCGCGGAGACGGACCGCCAGCCGGGCATCGAAATAGGGGCTCGGCTCAGGCGCCTTCCACGCATCCAGCAGTTGCATCGTCGCCTGCAGTTCTTTCCATTCGCCGGCACAACGAGGACATTCCTTCACATGCTGCACCGCCTCGGCAGGCACACGAGTCGGATCGAAAATCATATCTGGCAAATGTACTGGGAGCTTTTCACACTTCATGGCAGCTCTCTCCTTTCGTCGATTCTAAGCAAATTCTTTCAGCGTCTCTCGTAACGTCTGATACGCCCGGAACAGCAGGGACTTTGTCGCCGACTCGCTCAACTTGAGCACGGCGCCAATCTGTTTGTAGTCCATGTCCTGGTACTTGTGCATCACCACGGCCATCCGTTGCCGCTCCGGCAAGGCCATCACATGTTCCCGAATGCGCCGCATTCGTTCATCCTGCAGCATGTCCTGCTCGGCAAGCGGGCGAAGATCGGCAACGTCCGGTTTTGAACCTGTATCTTCATCCGCTTGATCCAGAAAGATGCTGGCGGACGCGCGCTCGTATTTGGTGTCCCGAGCATAATTGATGGCCATATTCGCCGCGATCCGATACAGCCAGGTAGAAAAACGGGCCTCGGCGCGATAGGTTGCCCGGGCGCGGTAGACCCGCAGAAAAACCTCCTGCGCCAACTCCTCCGCCACGGCCTGATTGTGGACCATACGGTACATGAAGCTAATAATCGGCCGACGGTATTTGGCGATGAGAAACTCAAGGCAGGCCTCGTCTCCTGTGCCCGCCCGCTGCATGATCTCGGCATCGGTCATTTGGGCCAGATTGCCTGCGAGCCCGACCGGCAGACGGGTAGCCGCCAGGGTGGCGCTTTGTTCGTCCAGCGGGATACGTTCCAGCGCAATCGTTCCCATACCCTGTGGAACACCCTCGGCGGAAGAAAGTTGCGTTTCTTCCGCCCAAATTGCTTCATTTTCTGAGGAAATAGTGGGTTCGCCTGCTTCTTCTAACCCATCGCCGCGCTGAAAGTTGTCGGGATCGGGCTCGCTGAGATCCGTATCGTCCTCCTCGGAATCGGGGACTTCGGGTTCATCCAGATTTGCAGCGCGCAAAACCGTCTGGCTGGGTCTGGGCTGGACGGCGCCGGAAGGCAACTCGATGTCTTCCGCGGCATCGCCGCCGGAGACGCGACCCTCCCCAGCGGCAACGTTCAACTCGTCGTCCTCTCGCGAAACCGGTGCGTCCGATCGCCGACGCCTGTCGATTTCCCGTGGATGGGTCCGCCTCGGATTTCCGTCCATTGCAGCCATTGGGTGTGTTCGGATTCTAGCGTATACTGTGGCCAAGAGAGATGCTTCCAACGCATCTTAAGTTTCATCCCGCCCACCCGGCAAGGACCATTCGCGGTTCCCATTGCTGGAAATTCAGCCCCTGGCGAAGTGGGGCGCTTAACTCAGCGGTAGAGTGCCACCTTCACACGGTGGAAGTCGCAGGTTCGAATCCTGCAGCGCCCACCATAACTATTTGAAAACAAACACCTTCCCGGAGCAGCAGTCTCCGGGAATTTATTCAGTGCGTCACTCGCACGCCATAGAACAAATCAGTACCCAGCCTGCCCTACTTCCTGTACGCGACGGTCCCTGTCGCGCATCGGAGAAACTTTTTCGGGTGCGGCGTTTGCCCGCTTCAGTCGCCTGCTCGTTGGGAATTGCGTCGATCGATTTGTAGAAACTAGCGCTTTGCATTAAAGATGAGATAATCGCCTGCGCCTCACACGGAGTTGAAATCGCAGGCAAGCCCAAAATGACAGTTTTGCATGACATCCAACGAATGGGGCCATTGATGGAACGGAAATTTCGCGGGGACGTTCGCGGCAGCTTGCCTCTGCCTTTAATTCTCCGCCGCTTCACGCTAGCGATTACTGTTCTTACCGTAGCGGCCTGGGGAATCTGTGCTTTCTGCTATTTTGTTTTGCATCTGCACTATCCATATTCCTACCCCATGGTGGGGAGGCAGTTTCGCTTCGAAGATTTCACGCAGTTCTCTGGATGCTTTCCCCACCTGCCGCATTTTCCAGAAACCAGCGGACAACACACAACGTATCCGGCACCGGCGCTGATGGTGTATCAGTTTTTCTATCTGTTTCCCCACCCCCTGTTGGTATACCTGACTACAGGGGTATGCATCTTTGTGGCGGCTGCAATAGTGTTGGGACGCGCCCTTGTGCGGCGCGGCATTGCACAGCAGCGCGCATATCTCTTTGCAGGAACAACGCTGTTCTGTTCCTATCCCATTTTGTTCGTGATGGGTCAGGGCAATATTGAGGTGTATTTGTGGCTGCTCCTTGCCCTGGGCGTATGGGCCTATATCCGAGGCAGATGGATGCTGGCAGCTACTCTATTCGGAATGGCGGCTTCGATGAAGTTCTATCCCGCCGTTTACCTGGGACTGCTCTTGGCGAAGCGACGATATAAGGCATTTTTCTGGGGAATTCTGGCAGGGGCCCTGACCACAATAGGGTCGCTATGGATCCTGGGACCTACCATCCGGCTTGCCTACCTGGGAATTATGCAGGGATTGCATTCATTTGGGTCCACCTATGTATCTGCGACGCAGCCGGGCGGAATTGCATACGATCATTCTTTGTTCAGCCTGGTAAAAGCAGTGCTACCAGGCCAAAACTATCAGGCGTACGTCGGGTTTTATCTGGTATTCGCAGCGGCTCTGGGAGTAGCGCTATACTTTTGGCGGATTTGGCGACTACCTCGCATCAATCAAGTTTTGGCGCTCACCATTGCTGCCGTTGTATTGCCCCCTGTTTCATTTGAATACACGCTGATTCATCTTTATATCCCCTGGGCTTTGTTGGTGCTCTATACGGTTGGCGTAGTGAGATCCTCCGGAAATCCGCACAAGGTGCGCGGGCTTGACGGACTGGGCTTTTGCTTTGTTTGCTTCGCATTCCTGATGACCCCGGAGAGCTACTTTATCGTGGATCGGATTCGGTTCAGCGGCCAGATGAAGGCGATTGTCCTGGTGGCCCTATTGGTCGCTGCGCTTCGGTATCCATTCCCGGAAACTGCGGAGACCGTTGAGGACCAGAATGAGTAAGGAGCGTGGGCTATTTCATACCGCCTGGAAGTCTACCAGTAAAGGGGGATGTGCAATCTGAATACCATCCGTGAGACTCGCAAACCCAGCTGCGCGACGGCTCACTTTGATCCAGATCTTTGACGATCGTCAGTAAATGCTCTGACTGAATACTGCCGGTGAACACTAACAAATTTGCATGGGGAAGAACTGCATCGCGCGCGGTTGAAGAATGAAGTAACAGCTGATACGCATCGCCAGGGGCATCTTGCACAGTGGGCGTTAGCTCATCGCTTAGCCTATCGATATTCGAACCGAGTGGAAAATAGTATTCGTAGAGCCAGCCGCCATTCAGCATTATCGATTTAGTTCGCCGAAAATATCGAGCACCTACCCAGTAGTAAGGGAAATAGTCGAGATCGACTGGATCGGGTGCATTTGGCAGGCCGAGCACAAGCCCCGTCAAGTGATATCGTGCAACCCGAACGGTCTCCACTTGGACAATCCTAACGGCCACAGGACGAATTCTAGTATTTGCAAACGCGAGGACTGCGATTGCATATCCACACGCACAAAGCGCGATTGTGCGCTGCGCGTTCTCCGGCATCGACAAATGGCCGCTCGCAGCAGCCAACGTCCCAATCCAGACCAAAACAACAAGGCGTTGAGCAATAAAATTTGATCCTGGCAAGATCGGAATGACGATCGGAAGTGAAACAGAACAGATGAAGAACCAGTCGGCTAATGTAGTTTTCTTATTTCGCAATCGCGCCATCAATCCACTGCTGGCCAGCGCAACCATCAGGAACAGCAGGATGTAGAGCGACATTCGATATGCAACGATCATTGCCTGACCACCGGAAAACATCGCAAGCGTGCTCAACTTGACGAGGCTTAGCAAGCTAACCGGACGTGGTCGCATGTCGCTACCGGAAACCGGATTGCCGACGATAAACAAGGCTATATAACCAAAAGTGCTCCAAGCCGTGAGCATATAGAGAATGTCCGCGCGGAAAGACCTCACGATTTGGGTGGTCGCCCTTCCCGACAATTGGCGTTCCCGAAGACATTTCGTTAAGCGCCAACCAACGTCTACCCCAACAAGCACATAGATGAACGCCAAAGGGACCGGATGCGTCAGCGCCATCAGGATTACTACAGCCAGGAACGCCAGCCACAATCGATGGCTACGCCGCTCCACAGCGCGATACCAAAATCCCAGCGCCCACAGGGCCATGCCGATCGCGAGGCAATAGTTATAGAACCCCATTCCCAAGGGCCAGTTGAGCAAAAGCGGAATGATAAAAAGCGATAAAAGGTCGCCGCTGGGACCGAGATATCGGGCTAGATAGCGAAAGCCAAAAGCCGTGCTAATGAAAATAATGCAAACCAGAAGCTTGTCTGCCATGACATAGCCGAAGAAATGCGCAGCGGCAATCAGAAAATAGTAGTGCAGCGCATACGGCGGCAAGACATGGCGGATGAAATAATAATTCGCAAAGTCTTTCGACCCTGAAAGCAAACTTCCCAGGACGGACGCGTAGTAAAGATGGAGAGATCCATCGAGCGAGGGGAAAAGCGGAAGAGTGAAAATCCATGCGCAGTACAACGCCAGCAAGATCAAAAACGGTATTGAATACCCGGCGGTTCTTTCTTCTGCGTGACCAGAAACCATGTTTCAGTTCCGCCTTCTCGTCGCGACCCACTACTGCGATTGATCCTAACGTTCCCCTATAACAGACAGGCCCCGGAATCGGGGCCTGTCACAAGCGCAATATCATGGGACTAGGGTTGCGATATCCGATTCTTGTTCTGCCCTGACCTACTCGCCGAAATTGACCGACTCCAACCCAAGAAACAGCGCTGCCTGGCCGAGCTCTTCTTCAATGCGGAGCAGTTGATTGTATTTCGAGATTCGGTCGGTACGCGATGCCGAGCCGGTCTTGATTTGTCCTGCGCCGGTTGCCACTGCGAAGTCGGCGATAAAGGTGTCCTCGGTCTCTCCGCTGCGATGGGAGATGACGGAAGTGTAGCCGTAGCGGCGCGCCAAATCGACAGCCTCAAATGTCTCGCTGACGGTGCCAATCTGGTTCACCTTAATCAAAATGGAGTTGGCGACGCCTTCCTCAATGCCGCGCTGCAGCATTCGCGTGTTGGTCACAAAGATATCGTCGCCGACAAGCTGGACGTGGTCGCCCAATTCCTTGGTCAAATAGGCCCAGCCTTCCCAATCGTTTTCCGCCAGACCGTCTTCCAGCGAAACAATGGGGTATTGCCGAATCCAGCCTTCCCAGAAGCGCGTCATCTGCTCGCTGGAATGTTCGCTCTTGTCGGACTTCTTGAAGACATATTTATTTTTCTCCGCATCGAAGAACTCGCTGGCGGCAGGATCGATCGCGAGAAATACGTCTTCGCCCGGCTTGAAGCCCGCTTGAGTAATGGCCTCGAGAATCACTTCCACGGCCTCGGTGTTGGACTTGAGCGAGGGAGCAAAGCCGCCCTCATCGCCTACGGCGGTGTTGTAGCCTTTCTTCTTCAGAACGCCTTTCAAGGTGTGGAAGACCTCGACACCCCAGCGCAGCGCTTCGGAAAAACTCTCAGCGCCTGCCGGCATAATCATGAATTCCTGGAAATCGACATTGTTGTCGGCATGCGCGCCGCCATTCAGGATGTTCATCATCGGAGTCGGCAGCGTGCAGGCGTTCACTCCGCCCAGATAGCGGTAGAGCGGCATGTGCAGTTCATTCGCAACCGCGCGGGCGGAAGCCATCGACACGGCCAGAATCGCATTCGCGCCCAGACGGCCCTTGTTGGGCGTTCCGTCCAGCGCAATCAAGGTTTGATCGATCAAGCGTTGGTTGCTGGCGTCCATTCCGGCCAATTCGGGGGCAATCACGCTCTCGACATTTTCAACGGCCTGCAAAACGCCTTTGCCCTGGTAGTGTTCCTGGTCGCCATCGCGCAGCTCGACGGCCTCATGTTCTCCGGTGGAAGCGCCGCTGGGCACAATTGCCCGGCCCATCGCGCCACTTCGCAAAACAACGTCCGCTTCAACAGTCGGGTTCCCGCGCGAGTCCAGCACTTCGCGGGCATGAATCGAGGCAATTTCAGTCATATCGCTCCTCAAAATCTTGTGGTCCAGCCGGTCATTCAACTGAGGACGGCGGTCCACGGGAATTGCATTTCCTTCGATGGTCCGGATCGATTGGACAAACTCTGGCATGCTTGCGGCGATTTCAGCTTTGAATCCAGGTCAGGAAATGCGGGTAAGAGGGCCATCCTCGGAAGACTTCACCACGGATGCGCCGACAAATGTCAAGGATTAAATCTTCTGCATCACGTCCAGTGTAACAAAGCTGGCCGCTTGCCATTTTCGCTGCGCAGCGGAGGTGTCGGCCAGAACCGCGCGCCACTCTGTCTTCATGCTTTCCGTGTGTCGGCCACGATGGCGGAAGCTTCACGGCTTGCGATTCCGGTTGCTGAAGTCGATAATGATGATAACTAGATTGATACCTGCTCACGCCGTCGGCGGCACAGCCCGTAAATGCTCCATTACACTGAGGATGCGGTGAGAGCGGCGTCACGCCGTGCGCCAAGCCGATCGCGCGCTCCGCAACCGAGGGCCGTTACCTTGCGTCCAACGGAGTGAGTCCGCGGCATCGTCGATGAGCGCGTAGAAGTTGAGAACGAAGACGTTGCGGTACGAAGTTCGCGAGAATCGCGAAAATATGGAGAAGCTGAATACACAATGAGGGTGGATATGAGAATTCTGACTGCTACAAGTCTCGCCGCTGTGATGGTCGCGGCAACAGCATTTGGGCAAAGTTCAAAACCCAGCCCCTACCAGGGCGTATCGCATCCGCCAGACGACGCCATCGTGACCAACGATCTGACTCCAACCCCACTGGCCTCGACCGATTCGCCGGACGCAATCTCCGGGTCGGTGAGCCAGCCAACCGCACACATGGAGGCTGCTCCGACATCCCCGCAGGACCACGACTACATCCAGCATCCGGGGCTTGTCAGCAGATCCGCGGATTCGCTCGACGCCGACGTTGTCACCAGCGTTCCGCTGGCGGGCCAGCCCGACGATTCAGGCATCGTGGTCAGCGTTCCATCGGGCCCAAATCAATTGCCGGAAGGGACCACTCTGACGGTATCGCTGAATCAGCAGTTGTCGACTGCCACAACCCAGCCAGGCACCATTTTCAGCGCTCGCCTTTTGCAGCCGGTGATGAAGAATGGCCGCATCGTCATTCCGGTCGGCTCCACGGTAACTGGGCGAGTGACGTCTGTCAGCGAAGGCCGGCGCATCACAGGCGGCGCTTCCATTCGGCTGCGGCCGGATGAAGTGGACCTGCCCGATGGCACTCGGTATTTTCTCCATGCGGAGATCTACGACCTCGGGAATCCCCACAGAGTGAAACCGGATTCCGAAGGCAGCGTTGTCAACGTTGCCCACGGCAAGCGGACCGTTGCGGAAGCGGGATTGCTGGGCGGCGGCGCGGCGGCGGCGGGCTTTATGATTGCCGGCGGCCCGGCGGCGCTGGTTGTCGGCGGAGCGGCGGCCGGCTATGTTGGAGCGCACTGGCTGCTGGAGAGCAAGCAGGCGGTGCTTCCCAAGGATTCTGAAGTCGTCTTCGGATTGACCCAGCCCATGTCGCTGGTTTCTTTCCACGAGTGATCCCGCGCTCTCACGACTGCAAAAGCCCCCTCAAGAAGTAAGTCGAAAGGCTCGGCGAGACATTTCATCGCCGGGCCTTTTCTGGCCTTTAGAGCGGATCTACAGTTGGTGCAATCGTTTTGGGGATAAGTCATTCTGAGCGAAGCGAAGAATCCAGAGGGTGATGGCGGCATGTACCCGGCGCACATTGTCTGGATTCTTCACTCCGGTCGCCGCGGCGACCTCCATTCAGAATGACTCCATTTGGAATCTGGCTACCCTAACCATCCATCCGCTTTAGAGCGGAGTGCGCCGATTTACCTGCCTGGTGTCACTGCCAGGCGAGCGTCCACTGTCGAGCGATACAGCCGCGCGCACGGCTGACCGGTGCTGCAAATAACGAACATAAGTTCCAGGTCCTGTGGATGTTTTCCAACCGCTTCCGCCACTGGATCGCCGTCCATCGCGACAATGAAATCCGCCGCCGCGGCTGGATCTTCAAGCGCTTGCCGCCACTGATCGTAATCGCCTTCATTGATGGTCCGACGCAGCGGAAACCCAATCTGCTGCAGCGCGCCGATGTGCGCGGATGTGTACATGAGCAGCGTTGCTTGGGGCGGGAGCACGATCAACTTGGTTGCCAATGCCTGTTCAAACGGGATGCGCGTCGCAGCATTGGCCTTGGCCTCCTGAAACACCAGCGGAGTCGCGTGCAGCAGAAAAGCATTGCTGGCGATGATCAGCACGAACGCAAATCCCAGGATGGGCCGGGTCCATTGCGGACGTTTCCTGATTGCTGCGAACACCGCAAACGCGGGAAACAATGCAAACGCGGGCAGCAGTTCCATCCCATATCGCGTGTTGTAATAGGAGTTCGGAAACCAAACTGGCAGAAAGATTGGGACCGAGCCATAAGCCACGGAATAGGCATAGAACGGGATGGGCATCCAGAACAACATAGCAGCCGGTACCGCGCGACTGCGATAGCGGACCAACGCGTACGCCGTGCCCGAGGCAGCCATCAACACCAGCCATCGCCCGCAGCGCAAAGGCGCCGCGCCCATCTTGGCGGACTTGACGTAGTAGAGAAATGCCCACGACAGATGATGCCAGCCTGGATACGGCAACGAGCCGGGCTTGGTGGTTCGCATGGCAATGGCCGCGGCAGAGTAGGGCCCGCGCAGAAAATCCAACGGGTCGCCGTACATGCGCCAGTTGTAGCCCAGCCAGGTCAACGGAGCGGCCAGTAAACCCAGCGTGCAAACGACAAAAACTCCCGCATTGGCCGACTCTTTCCACCATCCCCGACGCAGCGTCCAATACGCCACCGCCATCCAGGCAAGCGTGCCGAGAATCCATCCATCGTATCGAGTGAAGACGGCAGCGATCAGTACCAGCGTCAATTTGATCAATGCACTACGAGCGGCGGGCGCATCGGTCTCTCGCAGTGCCGACTCAAAGGCCGTGAGATGGACCGCGCTCCAGATCATCAGGGCCAGAAAAAGCGGTTCTGTCATGGCCGTAACGGACATATACAGCAGGCCGGGATTGAGAGCGAGCGCAGCGAAGACCAGCAGAGCGAGCAGGGGACGCATCCATCGCCGCGCCAGCCGATAGATGCCGGCGCAGGCCATGGAAGGAATGGCGCCCGCCAGGCCGTTCTGCCACCAATCGGCGCGTTGCACAAATGGCAGCAGCAAAAGATGCGGCAAGGGCAACCAGACAGAACCCAGTTGGCTGAAGCCGGGATTGCGGGAATCGAAAATGCGCCGGGCAATATGGAGGTGCGCGACGGCGTCTCCATAGAGCAAGAGATACCCGTGCCTGGCACAGAAGGCGAGCGAAGCCGCGGTCAACAAAACCGCCACCGTCGACACCAGCTTGGTTTCTTCCCCAAGTGTGGGAACGCCGCCGGATCGACTGGAGCGGTGAGTCGGCGTTTTATTTGGCATCGAGGTGCGAAAGCTCCTGGAAGCTCGCAAAGCGTTGGTCGATTTCTTCGCGCGTGAGCGCCTGGATCCGCTCCGTGCCAAAACGCTCCACGGCAAAGGAACCCATCACCCCGCCATAAAACATCGCCCGCTTGAATTGGGCTGGCGTGATCTCCGGCTGCGATGCCAGATAGCCGAAAAAGCCGCCGGCAAACGAATCGCCGGCGCCAGTGGGATCGACCACTTCCGCCAATGGCAGTGCGGGTGCGCGGAAAAATCGGTTATGGACGCCACCGGGGAACGAATGCTCGCCGAAAAATGCGGTTGCGCCGTACTCGCCATGCTTGACGATCAGCGTTTTCGGGCCCATTTCCATGATGCGTTCCGCGGCCCGCACCAGGTTGGCATTTTCGCCTAGCAGCTTGGCTTCGCCATCGTTGATCAGCAGAACGTCCAGACCCTTCATCACGGCTTTCAGGTTTTCCGTGTGGCCCGTGATCCAGTAGTTCATGGTATCGCCGCAGACCAGGCGCACCCGCGGCATCTGCCGGCGGACCTGCTGTTGCAGCGCAGGATCGATGTTCGCGAGAAAAAGAAAATCGCTGTCGCGATACGATGCGGGGATCTTGGGCTGGAAGCGCTCGAAGACATTCAAGTCCGTGCGCAGCGTGTGCGCCTCGTTCAGGTTCTCGCGATACTCGCCGGTCCAATGAAAACTGTTGCCCGCGGAATGCTCGATGCCTTCCGTGTCGATTCCGCGCGCGCGAAAAACAGCTTCATGCTGGGCGGTGAAATCTTCCCCGACAACGCCGATGACACGCACCTGCGTAAAGAAGCTGGCGGCCAGGGCAAAATGCGTGGCGGCACCGCCCAGGCAACGATCGACAGTGCCGTGGGGGGTTTGGATACTATCGAATGCAACCGAACCGACAACAAGAATGGACATGAAATGTACGAGGCTTTCCTGGATTGATTTTTCAGCGCGAGTCTACTGTTTCTCCGCCGGCTTTTCCGCCAACTTGTTCGCCGGCTGCAAATACGGATCCAGCAGCAAGCGTAATTTCTGTCGCGTAGCCAGAGAGATCAGCGCCGGCCGGGTCAGGATCGCGCCTTTCAGCGCGGACTGGCAATGGCAAGTCCGCTTGGCCGGCAAGGCAGCCACAACCGCGTCCATCACCTTGAGCGCGGTCGCATTGTTCCGGTTCAGGGTGGCGACTATCTGTTCGGTCGTCACCGAATCGTGATCGGGATGCCAGCAGTCGTAATCGGTCACCATGGCCAGCGTGCCATAACACATCTCCGCCTCGCGGGCCAGCTTCGCTTCCTGCAGGTTGGTCATCCCGATCACGTCCGCGTCCCAGGACCGGTAGAGGTTCGACTCCGCCTTGGTAGAAAACTGCGGACCCTCCATGCAGACATAGGTCCCCCCCCGGGTGGCAGGAACATCTTGGACTCCACAAGCCGCCATGATCGCGGTACCGATCTCCGAACATACAGGATCCGCCATCGACACGTGCGCAACCACATCGGGGCCGAAGAATGTGCTGCGCCGCGCATAGGTCCGGTCGATGAACTGGTCGGGAACGAGAAATGTTCCGGGCTTATGGGCTTCCTTCAGCGAACCGACAGCGGAAATGGACAGGATCGCGCTCACGCCCACCTGCTTCATCGCGTAGATGTTCGCGCAATGGTTGATGTCGGAAGGCAGAATGCCGTGGCCCCGTCCATGCCGCGCGAGAAACGCTACCCTGCGCCCATGCAACTCGCCGAATGTCAGCCAATCGGAGGGATCTCCGAACGGCGTGCTGATCTGTTCCTCATGTACGTTCATCAGTCCCGGCATGTGATAGAGCCCGGTCCCGCCGAGAATTCCAATCTCTGCATGAAACATTCTGAGATGTACTCCTTCTCTCATGGCCATCGACACACCTTAGACCCGCGCGCAGCTCAAGACCGGGCCTCGGTCAGTATACCTTGTGGCCGCGGAGCATCTCCGGAACGGACATGGCGAGCAGCCAATGTCGCAGGTCCGTGGTCAAGTCCTTTTGCGGCATCTCGTTTTGGACAACCACGCTGGTAGCACTGTCGACAATGCTGCCCATCATCACGAATTCGAGCTTGCGCGCCAGGTCCACGGGGAAGCTTTCACTGACAAAAACCGTTTTCCCGGAAACCGCAACCAGGACCGGCCCCTCGGAAGTATTCCAGATTCGCGTGATTGTGGACGCGTCCGCACCCCCTGAATCTTGCGCCGGCGCGATGACAGCATGATCGTATTTCCGCGGAATCTCCAGAGCGTACAGATTCGCGAAAGCCAGCGCGGCCTGCGGTGTCGTCCACCGAGACAAATAGAGCAGCGCCAATGAAGCGGGCGCATCCTGCGCGCCCTCAGTGGTGGCCGCTTTGCTCTGCGCGGTATAGTATATTCCGCCTCGCCACGCCGGAGCCAGTACTTTCGCGGCTGCGGGACCGCCAAAAAGTTCCGCCATCACCTGAACATCGAACTCGCCCATCACTCCAATGTCGTACGGGCGATACTGCGGGTCGATCAGAGAATGAATGTCCGGCATCCGCAGCAACGGCACCGGCCCATGGTTGAGATAAACGGCCGGGGTCATGATTTCGTAGGTCGAAGACGGCGGATGGTCCAGCATTCCCGTGAAAGCGGCTTCCCTGCCCTTGGCCGTCCACACTGCACGAACAAAATCCAGACCATCCACATAGGGAAATATCAACGATCGCTGCAGCAACAGCGGAGCATTGGCAAGCGTCGGCGAATCGCCCGTGTCGCTCATTGCCTGATTCATTTTGTCGGCAAGCTGCGGCGCTGTAAGAAGATTTTTCCCTGCGGGCGCCAGGATGTAATCGACGAAGACCGCCATCGCCTGGCCTTCGACCACGGCATCGCGAACGGTATCTTCTTCATCGGTGGCGATGTGTTCGTTGTCCTGCCGCACGTTTTTCGCGGTCGGCAGATCGGTTTCGCGGTCCCATTTTTCCAGATGAATATGCTGGTCCTGCAGCGCGTGTGTCAGTTCATGCGCCAGCACCGGCTTCTGCTCGTCGGGCGGAATCCAATCCAGCAAATTCACGGTCTTGGTCTTATCGTTGTAATATCCGGCAATCTGCTCGCGAAGTAGCTGGATCAGGAAGGGCTTCAACTGAAAATCGCGGTCGAGCAGTCCAAACTTTTTCAGCACCAATTCACTGCGTTGCAGCCGCTTGGCATCGCGATCGTTCTGCAATTGGCGCATCAGATACTGTTCCACTTCATCGCGAGTCACCAGGCGGCGTTTGACAGGATGCAATACGGGCAGCCCAGTCTCTTTGCTGTCAAATTGCAAAATCGCATCGACTGAACTGAACAATTGTTTGGCCTGCTCCGGCGTAATGTGCGTGGTCGCGGTTGGATTGGAAGGCTTGGATGCGGTGTCCGGGCCCGACGGCGCCACCGGCGTTGGAGGGGGCGGCTTGGGTTGATTTGTCCCCGGTGGCTGCGGCGTGTTTGACTGGGCCCGCATTCCAGGTGACGCGGACAGAAACAGCAGACAGACGAAAACCAAAGGTCCGCGTATCGCCAGGAACCACGCATCGCGCAGCCGGAAATACGCCGCCTGGCGTTGGGCCGGACCGTGTTCCGGCGAACATTTGTCGATCTTCATCCAACCTCTTCCAAGGCAGGGCTGGTTTTCGATCCCCGCTATAATTTGGAGTGTACCTTTGTAAGACGTTGCATTCTGGCCGCTATGAGCAAATCCACCCCCAATCGATTCGAAACATCTCCCACCGGGTCATCGATTCAAGGGGCCATGGTGGAACTGACAGCGAAAGCGGAGGATGCTGGCGTGTCCGATCTTGCGCGTGCAACCCCGTTGGCCGACGCCTTGGGAAGGTCGGCTTCCCTGCCTCTTCGACAATATCGCGGCGCAGGAAC
>JAJYVR010000309.1 GCA_021791935.1 Acidobacteriota bacterium | reverse complement strand
ATCACCGAAAACGCGCAGAAATACATCGGCATCGTCAAAAAATTTCGCAGTGCTAGCTAGAGCGAAGTCGTCCCAGCGTCTGTCCGTTTTACCGCTCGACCAAGGTCTGCGCACTTCGATACACTAGCCCAGTCGCCTGAAACGTATGAAAATTCTGGTTTGCATCAAGCAGGTCCCGCAGAAGGACGTCGCGCTCAAGCTGAATGAGGCGGGCACCTGGATTCGCGAGGACGTCCCCTACGAAGTGAATGAGCCGGACGCCTACGCGCTGGAAGAAGCGCTGCAGCAGAAAGAAAAGCACGGTGGCGAGGTGGTCGTCCTTACCGTGGGTCCAGCCCGTTCCCAGCAGGTGTTGCGCGAGGCCCTGGCCAAAGGGGCCGACCGCGCCATTCATCTTGCGGACGATTCTTTCGTCGCCCTGGAGGCCGTCGGCACCGCCCGCGCCATTGCCGCGTCCATCGAAGGCCAGTCCTTCGACATGATCTTTACGGGCCTGCAATCGGACGATTACGGTTTCGCGCAAACCGGCGTCCTGCTGGCGGAGCTTCTCGGCTGGCCCCACGCCACCATCATCATCGGCATTGAAAAGACGGAAACCGGGCTGCGCCTGAAGCGCGAGCTGGAAGCCGGGCAGTATCAGTGGATCGACATGCCATTGCCATGCGTGCTGACCATCCAAAGTGGAATCAATAAACTGCGCTATGCGACTTTAATGGGCATCAAACAGGCCAGAAATAAGCCTCTGCTGCAGTTGACGAAGGCCGAACTGGAAGGCAAGCTGGGAACAAATTTGCAGGCGATCGAGCGCCTGTACATTCCGACGAAACAGAAACAGACACAGATGCTGCAGGGCCCGCCGGCGGAGATTGCAAAAAAACTGATCGATGTACTTCGCAATGAAGTCGGCGTGATTTAATAAATGATGGGTGAATAGGGAACGGGGAAGCCAACTTTCCTCCCTAAGAAGGAATGCAAGGAGAAACGAACCGATGCCAAATATGTTGTTGCCTCCGGAAGAACGCGACCTGACGCCGGACCAGGTGGCCGCACTCGACAAGCGCCGCTTCCGTGGCCTGATGCTGCAAGTGATGGGCGGAATTTTGGGGATCATGGCCATCTTGCTGACAGTGTGGGCGGGCCAGGATTTCACGTACGATCCGGGCTGGATTCATCCCATGGGGTACTACATGATCATCGCCGGCACGCTTTCGATCACCTGCCTCACCGTCGGCACCGTGCTGCGCAAAGGCAGTCCAGAATTCGACTAGAAGCGAATACCGTTCAGGCGGACTCATGAGCCTGCTCGCTTCTAGTTTTCGAAATTGAGCACTATGCCTGAAACCATTCTGGTTGTCGTCGAACAGCAGCAGTCGAAGCTGAATCGCGTCTCGCTGGAAACCGTTGCGGCCGCCCAATCCATTTCCAATGATACCGGATGGGAGGTGGAGATTGCCGTACTCGGCAGCGGCATCGCCGCCATTGCGCAAGAATTGGCAGGCAAGAAAGCCGCCAAGGTGTATGCCATCGAATCTCCACAACTGGCGGCGTACACCTCCGATGGCTACGTCCATGTACTGAAGGAATTTCTCGCCGGCACACAACCCAAGCTGGTGCTGATGCCGCACACCTACCAGGTGCGCGATTTCGCTCCGCGGCTGGCGCTGGCGCTGGGCAAGACGGTCATTCCGGATGCTGTCGGCTACAAATGCGAAAACGGCAAGCTGCTGTTTACCCGGCAGATGTTCCAGGGAAAATTCTCCGCGGATGTCTCGTTTACCGGCGACGGACCTCTCTGGATGGCGACCTTCCAGAACGCGGCGTTTCGCGGCGACATGGCTGAGTCCGGGGCAGCGCCGGTTGAAACCGTGCATGTCACGGTACCGGACGGTGTCATCCGAGTGCAGCCGCACGAGGTGTTCAAGGAGGCCAGGCAGTCCGTCGATCTTTCTCAGTCGCAAGTGATCGTCGCGGTCGGCCGCGGCATCAAGGAACAAAAAAATCTGGCGATGGCGGAGGAATTGGCAAAACTGCTGGGCGGCGACCTGGCGGCGTCGCGACCCATCTGCGATGCAGGCTGGCTGCCGCTCGACCGCCAGGTCGGCAGTTCCGGCCAGACGATTGCACCCAAGCTCTACATCGCGCTTGGTATCAGCGGAGCGATCCAGCATATCGTCGGCATGAAAGGCTCGCGCACCATCGTCGCCATCAACAAAGATGCCGAAGCGCCGATCTTCGAGATTGCCGACATTGGCGTGGCCGCTAACCTCTTCGACATCGTGCCGCCGCTGATTGAGGAGATAAAAAAGGCCAAAGCCGGAGCGTAATCGTCATGAGGAAACTGTTGCGGCAAACCTCGATAGAAGTCGTTCTGGTCTATACAGTCCTTTTTCTTCTGCTATAGAGCCTCTTGCAAAATTCCCAGCAGCGGCATCGGCTTGGGTTGCGCGGTTGATTTCACTGGATTCGAGAGGCAAGAAATCGCTGCTCCATCGATAGGCGGCCGCGGCAAGGATCACGCCCGCTGTTTTTGGGCACGCCGCGACTGTGCCGGTTGATATTTTTCAAGGTTTATCGGATTTTACGA
>JAJYVR010000059.1 GCA_021791935.1 Acidobacteriota bacterium | reverse complement strand
CAGGGCAATCGCATTTGAAATCCAGTAGAACCAGGGTTGGTACTTGCGGTAGCCATTGAGAGGGCTGAGGTTTCTTGCAGGAGGATTTGATGTCCCGCCAAGAAACCCTGGAGCAGTTTGGGGCCTGTTGGGAAGGGCTTGAGGATCCGCGCTGCGGCAATGCCGCGCTGCACGACTTTCATGAATTGCCGATGATCGCTTTATGCTGCGTGCTGTGCGGCGGCCAGGGTGCGGTAGATATGGCTGTGTTTGCCGAGGCCAAAGAGCCATTTCTGCGCAGCTTTCTCACCCTGGCCAACGGACTGCCCAGCCACGACACCTTCAGCCGACTGTTCCGCAATCTCGACCCGGATCAATTTCGCGATGCGTTCCAGCGGTTCATGGCGCAGTTTTCGGAACAGTTGGAGGGGGTGGTGGCCATCGACGGCAAGGGGTTGCGCCGCTCGTTCGATCGGGCCAGCGGCAAGTCGCCCTTGCACATGGTCAGCGCCTGGGGCTCGGAGCAGCGGCTGGTGTTGGCGCAGATCGCCACCGATGCCAAGTCCAACGAAATTACGGCCGTGCCCAGGCTGCTCCGGATGCTGGCGCTGAAAGGCACGATCGTGACCGCCGATGCGCTCAACTGCCAGCGCGCCATCGCCGAGCAAATCGTCGCACAGAAGGGGGACTACGCGCTGGCGCTGAAGGGCAATCAGGGCACGCTGTTGGACGACGTGGTCCTGCTGCTCGACGATCCGGAGTTGCGAGCCAGCATCGCTGCGCCGGTTGTCGAGGCCGATCACGGACGCATCGAGACGCGCACGGCGATGGTGTCCACCGAGATCGACTGGTTGCAGAAACGGCACCAATGGCCGGGCCTGAAAGCCATCGGCAAAGTGGTTCGGACACGCGAGACGGCGGACAAAACCACCACCGAAACTGCCTACTGCCTGCTCAGTCGAGTCCTGTCGCCGGAGCGGCTCAACCAAGTCGTTCGACTGCACTGGGGAATCGAAAACAGCCTGCACTGGCGGCTGGATGTGGTCATGAACGAGGACCAGGACCGCACGCGCATGGGGCACGGGCCGCACAATCTGGCCGTGCTGCGCCACATGGCCATCAATGCCATGCAGAAAGAGGGATCAAAAGGTTCGCTGAGAGGAAAGTTCAAACGCGCAGGTTGGGACGATGACTACCTGTTCCGCTTACTGGAGCTATTTTGAAATGCGATTGTCCTGGGGGGCTTCTGGGCAAGCCCCTGTGAATTTCAAACTGACCCATTACCCGTTTTCGGGGTGCGGAAGCCGTAGAAGCCATTCTTGTGGACCTTCTTCAGGATGGGAGGAATCGCAATCGCCATGAGAAGAGTAGGAACGAGGGCCCGGTGTATTCGCGGCGAGATATCCATTCCTGTGAATGAACGGAAAACAAAGGTCTGCCCAGCGCACCCGCGCTTGCGCGTTGTCTCAAACACTATGGGTTCTTCTCCACGTAGATCGCTTTGGCTGCGGTCAGCTTGATGCCTTTGACCTTGGACTGGACCCGCACTCGCTGCCAGCCCGTCTTGCCAGCCGCAAAGGTCAACAGGTACTGGTCGTCCAGCGACTCTTTAAACTGTTTGAGAAACGGCTCAAAGGAGATGGGACTCATCATGGCCATGCTGTAGAACTGGCCGCCGGTTTCGTTGGCGACCCGTAGAAGATAACTCTGGCCAATAAGTGTGCTGAAGCTGTTGGGGCCGCCAGCGCCCCGGTTGCGAAAGTAGATGGAATAGACGAGAAGTTTGACCTTTTGAGCGTCTCGAATCGCGGCGGCAACGTAAGGATCTTGCATATCGCGCGACCTGTAGTAGGGATCTTCCCCATTGGTCACCATAAAGACCACGCGGCGGATTCTCGCCGGTGAACGCCAGTAATTCCTGACCAGGTCGGACAAGCAAAAATACGGGCTGCCGCTGATGTCGGGAATTCCGTTCGTGAGTCGCAAGGCTTTTGCCGCGAGCGCGTGGTCCGTGGTCAGGGTCTGCGCCATCTGGGCCCTGCCATTGTTCATGTAAGCAACCGCCACGGCGGTGGATGGAGGCAGCGCATCGATAAATTTCTTCAAATCCGGAATCTGCAGCGCCCAATACGAGCGCACCCCTTCGTCGATAAGAAATACAAGCTGCAGGTTGGCATTGGGACCCTTGAGAGGGACCCAACTCACAATGTCCGCCGGACGACCTTTCAATTTGACGGCGATATCGTTCTGCGAGAGCAATCGACCTCTATTGGATTTGTTGGCGTTCACGGTGACCACCAAGCGCGCCTGACCAGCCACATTCTCCGTCTGCGCCATGGCAGGGGAGGCGACTCCCGCGCCCATCCCTACAATTGCCGCGAACAGAACTGAACTCGCAATGCGATTCGCTTTCATGCTTCCCCCTCCCAACCTGACGATTCCCTTGTACCCCTCGCGCAGATGTCGGCGCAACCCAATTCCCAAACCGACGGCGATTTCGATCGATCCGGTCCTGCGACATTAGACGCATGGAAGAAGCCCCTCGCCCGCAATTTTTTTGGGGGGAGCCGCACCCCATTTGCGGGCTTATCGCGTCGGGGCCGAGGCTCCTGTACGGTAGCGCACCTGATGCCACTGCCACGCATCCGCGATGATTTCATCCAGACCCGTGCAACGGGGGTGCCAGCCGAGTTCGCGGCTGATTTTCTGGGAACTGGCAACCAGGATAGCAGGGTCGCCTGGCCGTGGCGGACACTCCTCCACCGGAATGGGATGCCCGGTCACGCGACGGGCCGCCTCAATGACCTGGCGCACGGAGAAGCCCTGGCCGTTGCCCAGGTTGTAGATCATGCGATCTCGCTGTTCCAGCGCTGTCAGCGCCAACAAGTGGGCCTCCGCCAAGTCGCGCACGTGAATGTAGTCGCGAATACAGGTGCCATCCGGCGTCGGATAGTCGGTCCCGTAGATACGAATGCACTGCCTTCTGCCCAGCGCAACATCGAGAATTAAGGGGACCAGATGCGACTCCGGCTCGTGCGCTTCGCCGCGGCCGGCAATGGCGCCAGCCACATTGAAGTAGCGCAGGCTGGCGTAGCGGAAGCCATGAATGCGATGCAGCCAGGCGAGCATCTGCTCCACCAGCAGCTTGGATTCGCCGTAGGGATTGGTTGGGCGCAAAGGCGCATCTTCTTCAATCGGTGTCCGTTCGGGCTGCCCGTACACGGCTGCGGTTGAGGAGAAAACAAGCCTCCTGACCCCGGCTGCCAACATCGCCTGAAAAAGAATTAACGTCGAGGCGCTATTATTGCTAAAATACAGTTCAGGACACTGCATGCTTTCGCCCGCCTCAATAAGCGCGGCAAAATGCAGGACAGCTTCAATTCGATGGCTTCGGAGAGCGGTTTCCATTTTTGTTCGGTCGCCGACTTCCCCTTCGATAAAGTCCGAGCCGGCTGGTACTGAAAGGCGTTGGGAATGGGAGAGATTGTCATAGACCACGACACGATGCCCGGCAGCCATGAGCAGATGGGCGACAGTGCCCCCAATATAGCCTGCTCCACCGGTAATAAGTGCGTTCAATTGGATTATCTCCTTTTATATCAATGAACTTTTCCGCTGTCGGCGCAGTAACCTGGAATCGTTGATCGCTTGAGATGGTTGGAAGTTGAGGATGGGAGCGAGGTGGTTCCCAGTCCCAATGAAAACTCCTCGGAAAAAGCGAACCAACTCATTCCTGTTTCTTGATGATAGGCCGAAGGCGCAAGTTTGCATATTTGGATGGGACGGGTTCCCCCCAGTGGTTAATCTAACGATACCCGGCTCAAACGGATATGCGAGAATTTCATTTCAAAATTTCGAAGTTGTGGCATACTCATTGGCAAACATAGCCAATTGCGCAGAGCTTGGGGCCAGTCTTTCGGCCCCGAGAACGATAGATGAACGGGCTGAAGCGCTGACTCGTTGCACTTCGACCTGGCAAAGCTGTACTCGTCAAATGCGGGCAGCATCCAAGTTTGAAAGGCACCCGAAATGTTTGGCAGAGATGGGTGTCATGTTGGATTTGAACTTTGTTCTCTGCTGCGATCCATTGAAACACTTCATTGCCTGTTTCCAATTCGGAGTCGGCAGTATTTCAAAAGATACCCTGACTGAACAGCCATCCGGACGTGCCGGCGCCGAAAGACCGAAAGACGATGTTGCATTAAAAATTCTGAATCTGCGAACGTTTGAACGCGTTGAGGTAAAAGCGGTATGACAAGTTTTGCGACAAGAGAGCATTCAGTCCGGCCCGATACCGGACTGCCCCCCCGCCGCTCGAGAGATCGAGAGCGCATACCTTCCAGTCGACAACTAGCCACGTTCGGACTGCTGCCAGAACCAGAGGGCCGAAATAAATCCTTCGCAGTTAGCTTGATCGTCAATGCTTCCGTGATTGCATTGTTCCTGATTCTGTCGGTTCTCATGGTCCATCAGGTCGTGCAAAAGCCCGTAATTGAGACCGACCTGCTGCTTCCCATTACACACGTGAAGCCAGTACGGCCAACGGTCCGCGTGAAACCGTCCATCGTTCCACCGACCCCGGATTTGCTGAACCGGATCGCGCCAAAAATCACCTATAGGCAAACTCCGGCTGAAACGCAGCCGAAACTGGCACGGGTCCATCTGAATAACGTGAGCGCGCCCGTGCTGCCGCCCTACCGGCCAGACTCCGTTGCGCTGCCTGCGCAGCCCAAGGTGGGCCTGTTCCACACCGATATTCCGACGGCGGTCGCCAACAACATGGGTCAGACGTCGACGAAAACAGGCGGATTTGGCGACCCAATGGGAGTCCACCCCAACCCCGGCGCAAATCGACCTGCGACGATCGCGGCCTACGGCAGCTTCCAGAGCGCGGTTGGTGAAAGCGCCGGCGCCGGCGCTGCCCGTCGCGGAAAAGTCGGCGGCGTAAATTTCGGTTCCGGATATGCCAACGGCGTCCCGGGCGGCAGCGGACACGGAAAAGTGGCCTCCGTTGGGTTCGCCGACGGCGTTGCCGGCGGTACGGGCAATCGTCCCCGTGGGACCGCTACGGTGGGAGCATTCCACGACAATACGGCGGTGGCGACACCCAAGATAATGGTGGCCAATACTGGAAATGAAACGACGGTGGAGGTAATTTCCCACCCGCGACCGGAATACACGCCTGAAGCCAAACAATTGAAAATCCAGGGAGATGTTGTCCTGGAGGTCCGCTTCTCGGCGGACGGGCGCTGCCACGTCATCCGGGTAGTGCGTGGGCTAGGTCATGGGTTGGACGAGCAAGCGATTCGGGTTGCGGAGGAGACTCATTTTAAGCCCGCAACTCGCGACGGTCGGCCTGTGGATGTTACCACATATTACCGGATCGATTTTCAGCTAGCGTAAATTCTGGCAAATGTGTTTAAACTTACGTAACATTCGCGATTACCATTTTGAGATTTTTGGTAACGTATCCCGAATGTTCACGTATGATTGGATCGGCTTTCAGTGAGCGTACTTGTGAGCAAACCAACCCTAAACCAGGTAACCGAAGGAACACAATGATGCGATTTCCGAAACTTACCCCTCGAGGTTCACGCAACAGAGGATTGGCCCTCCTACTGCTGGTGTCCATCACTCTCCCTGCCTCGGCCCGGCACAAAAAGAACATCCAGCCTATGGGCAAGTTGACCCCCCAGATGGTACGCCTCATCGACCTGTCCTCCGGTCATGAAAAAGGGGTCCTGCAGGCGCTGCAACAGCGGACGCCTGTCGTCGAAACGTACATTCAGGACTTCAAACCCGACACGCAATTGAGCGCGGTGCCTACCGAAGACCACTATTTCCTTGGGCGCGTGGATTTTGGCAAAGTCATCGAAGACAATCGCTATCAGGAAGCCGCAGCCAAGAAAAACGCGCTGAAGGGCTCGGTCATGTTCGTCAATGGTTTGACCAAGGCGTTCAAGATCGAGTATGTGGCCCAGGGCTTTGTGCAAATGCTCCTGCTGGATGCAAATCACTTCGATCGCCAACATTACGACTTTGCGTTCGTCCGCCGAGAGTTTCTCGGAGATGTCCGCACCTACCTCTTCGATGTAACTCCGAGGTCTGGATCGGGCACGGGACGATTTATTGGCCGCGTTTGGATTGAAGATACCGGCGGCAATATCGTTCGCTTTAGCGGCACGTATACCAGCAACAACGGGCACCAGGTCTATTACCACTTCGATAGTTGGCGTACCAACGTCCAGCCGGGTCTATGGTTGCCCACCGCAGTCTACGCGGAAGAGCACGGCCCGGGAGCAGGTCCGGATCAGGGTGGCTTTTTCCGCGCGCAGACCTGGATCTGGGGCTACTCGCTTCGTCAACCTGCCTCCACCAGCGACAACGCCACCGTCAAGATCGACGCGGTGACCGATCAAAGCGAAAGCGCACAGGACGTAAGTCCGCTGCAGGCATCCCGCATGTGGTCTCAGCAGGCGGAATCGAATATTCTGGATCGTCTGTTTCAGGCCGGCTTGCTGGCTGGCCCCAGCAACTTCGACAAAGTGCTGGAGCAGGTCACGAACAACCTGATCCTCACCAACAACATTTCTCTGCCGGAACCGGTACACTGCCGGGTCCTCTTGACCTACCCCCTGGAATCTTTGACCATTGGAAACACAATTGTGCTCAGCAAGGGCCTGATCGATACCCTCCCTTACGAAGCAGACCTTGCGGCAGTGCTTTCCTTCCAACTGGCACACTTGGAACTGGGGCATAAAGTCGATACAGAATTCGCGTTTCCTGACAACCTGATGTTCGCCGACCAGGCGACCATCCGCCGTGTGCCGTTGCACCACAGCGACGCGGAGAACCAGGCCGCCGCGAAGAAAGCGCTGCAACTGCTGGAAAACTCCCCGTATAAAGACAAACTGGCCGATGCCGGCCTCTATTACAAGCTGCTGCTGTCCCGCGCAAAGCAATTGCCGGCCTTGATGCAGCCCCAACTCGGAGACTCGCTGTTTACCAGTCCGGCGGACGATCAGGTGTGGATGAGCGCGTTGGTCGCTCGATCTCCTAAACTTGAGATGGACAACGTCAGGCAGATTGCAGCTCTGCCGCTGGGAAGCCGAATCCGCGTGGATTCCTGGAACGATACCGTTGACCTGCTCAACTCCAAACCCATTGCGGTGTTGAGCCCAAGCGATAAGATGCCACTCGAATTGACGCCTATCTTCTTCCGGCTGCGCCCCTACGGGCAGGCAGCGCCAATTCCTGTATCTACTGGAGCAGCCTCCCCAGGCGACAGTACATCTAATCAGTAACGTCACTTAAGCCAGGAGGCAGATGCGAAACGGGATCTGCCCTTGGAGATGCCAGTTTTTCTTGCAAGGGGGAGGTTTTTACGGTGGGGAAAAAATTTTTTGGTGGGCTGATTTTTCTATTTTGCCCGATCTTCCTGCTCGCGCAGGCGATCTCACCCGTCAGGGTTAAACAAGCTACCATCACTGCGGGAGGCTACTTCTCCTTCGGACAGACAGATTACGGCCAGAAACATGAATTCGGACCGGGAGCCTACGCGGATCTCGATTTTCATGTTTGGCGCAACGTTGGGGTTGGGATCGAAGGAGAAGGGCGCTTTCTGAATTTCCTGACAAATTCAAGCACCGGATCTGGCATCTCTGAGGACAATCTTCTAGGCGGGCCGCGCGTAACTTACGAAGTAGGGCGCAAATGGCTACCCTACGTCAAATTCCTGGTTGGCGGAAGCCGCTTCCATTACCCCAGCTTCATCTCCACCCAAGCCTACAACTACACGACTTTCGCTGGCGGCGGCGGCGTCGATTACCGCATCTCGAGGCGTATCACCCTCCGTCCCGCCGACTTCGAATATCAACACTGGCAATTTCCGCCGACCGGTCTGACCCCATGGGTTTTCTCCGCGGGTGCATCCTACCGCCTGTTCTAAGAAAGTCTTCACCCGGAACCTTCCCATCCAAGCCCTGGCGAAAGCCAGGGCTTTTCTTGGACCCTACGCTGAACGCAGGGACGCGTTGGTTCCACCGCATTTCAAAAAAATACTCTAGGATAAGAGATTGGCCCTCATCGTATGAACACCGTCCCTCAAGCAACACGCGTCCGTTTCGCGCCTTCTCCGACTGGATTTCTGCATGTAGGGGGCGCTCGCACGGCCCTGTTTAGCTGGCTGTTTGCGCGCCATACCGGGGGAACATTCATTCTGCGCATCGAGGATACCGACTTCGAGCGCTCCGCAGACGACATGGTCACGGGTATTCTGGAGGGCATGCGCTGGCTGGGCATGGATTGGGACGAGGGCCCCTACTATCAATCCCAGCGGCTGGATCTCTATGCGCGGACCGCTGCCAGGTTGATCGATAGCGGTCACGCCTATCGTTGTTTCTGCAGCCGCGAGGAACTGGAATCCCGGCGCGCGTCCGCCACCGAAGCCGGGACAGTGCCTCGTTACGATGGCCGCTGCCGCGATATTTCGCGAGCAGAGGCGACGCAACGGATGGCCCAGGGGGAACGGGCCGTCTTGCGCTTTCTGGTTCCGCGTGAGGGCGTGACAACATTTCAAGATGCTGTGTTCGGATCCATGGAATTTGCCAATGCGGAGCTGGAAGATTTCGTTCTTCTGCGCTCGGACGGCATTCCAACCTATCACCTGAGCGTGGTGGCGGATGATTTGGATATGCGAATGACGCACATCATTCGCGGCGCAGACCATCTCTCCAACACTCCGAAGCAGGTGTTGCTGTATCGGGCATTGGGCGCTTCCCTGCCCGTCTTCGCTCATTTGCCGCTGATTCTTGGGCCAGATAAAACCCGGCTGTCGAAACGCCATGGAGCCACCAGTGTCATGGCATACAAAGACATGGGCATCGTTCCGGAGGCCTTTCGCAATTTCCTTGCGCTGCTGGGCTGGAGCCCCGGCGAAGCAGCGAAGCAGCCCGATGGCCGTGACCGGGAAATCTTCTCGACCGAAGAGTTGATCCAGATGTTTTCGCTGGACGGCATTGCCCACTCGAATGCCGTCTTCAACAACGAAAAGCTGGCCTGGTACAACACGGAGTATATCCGCGCCTACGATGCGACGCGTCTGCTGCCGCTGGTCGAAGAAGAGTGGCGCGCGATGAGCTATCAGCCTTCACGCAGCCAGGAAGAAATTGTCTCGGCCATTGCGCTGTTGCAGCCGCGAGCCCGCAGCTTGAAAGATTTTGCATTGACATTTCTTGCGTATTTCGGCGACCAGTTTGCAATGGACGAAGCCGCCGTCAAGAAGTTTCTTTCCGACGCCGATGTCCGGCAAATGCTGGCCGAGCTTGGCCAGCGCTATGCAACGCTCAAGAACTTTACGGAAGCTTCCGCGGAAGAACTGCTGCGGGCCTTCGCTGCGGAAAAAGGAATCAAAGCCGGCGCGCTCATCAACGGCGCACGAGTTGCCCTCACCGGCCAGGCCGTTGCGCCCAGCCTCTTTGCGGTGATGCTGTGCCTGGGCCAGCAGCGAGTTGTGCGCAGGCTGGAAGCGGCGGCATCATTGACGGTCGAGTAGCGCGGGTTGTCCTTCTCCCGCGCCTTCGCTACATCAATTCTTCAATAAATGTTTTGGCGACATCGGCAGGAATACGGTTGTTCTGGTGCACCAGCGGGCCCGCATTCAGCACTGGCTCCGCGCCATGCAATGTGGGCAGATCGGTGCGCTCGAAGAATTTTCCAATGGGAATTTCTTCGCCCCAGATCACGGATTTCTCCATGGCGGCGTTCCAATCGCCCGCATCGTAGTCCGGATTGTCTTCAAGCTTCTTCACTCGCGGACGGAACCACTGGAACGTGTTGTCGTGGTTGTAGGTGACGCACGGGCTGAACACATCGATGAATGAAAATCCCTTGTGCTCGATGCCCCGCTTGAGCAACTCCGTCAGGTGTTTCTGGTCGCCGCTGAAACCGCGCGCCACAAAGGTCGCCCCCGCAGCCAGCGCCAGCGCGACAGGACTCAGCGGCGACTCGATATTTCCGTAGGGCATGCTCTTGGTCTTCATCCCAATGCGGCTGGTGGGTGAGGTCTGCCCCGTGGTCAATCCATAAATCTGGTTGTCCATCACGATATAGGTCAAATCGACGTTGCGCCGCATCGCATGCACGAAGTGGCCGCAGCCGATGCCGAAACCGTCTCCATCTCCGCCCGTCACCAGCACCGTCATGGCGTGGTTGGCGAGCTTCATTCCGGTCGCGACCGGCAAAGCCCTGCCGTGCAGCGTATGCATGCCATAGGTCTCGATGAAGCCGGGAAAATTCGACGAGCATCCGATGCCGCTGATCGTGGCCACCTCGTGCTTCGGGATCTGCAACTCGACGAGCGCCTTTTGTACGGCGGCAAGCACACCAAAATCGCCGCAGCCAGGACACCAGTCGGGATCGACCCTTCCCTTGTAATCCGCCATCGAAATTGCCTTGGGGGCCACTACAGCTGTATCGGTCGCCATCGTTTCGTTCTCCTTTATTAACAGAAGCGATTGTTTGTATGCGTCGACAACGCAGCGTTCTAGAACTCCGTCTCTACACCATGATTTCGTGCGCCGGCACAGAGAGTTTCGTCTTGCCGGCGAGCTGCTCCTTGACCGCTTCCACAATGTGGTGCGGCGCGAACGGCTCTCCGTCGTATTTGCGAATGTTGCCATCGGGAACGAAGCTGGTTTCGCTGCGCAAATAGCGTGCAAACTGGCCGCTGAAATTGTTCTCTACGATGATGGTGTGTCGCGCGTCGCGCAGCAAATCCACGATGGCGTCTCCATGCAGAGGGACAAGCCAGCGCACGATAAGGTAATTCGCGGAGATGCCGGCTTCCCGCAGCAGTTCGCAAGCTTCCTCGATCACGCCGTAGGTCGAGCCCCATCCGATCAGCGTGACATCGGCGTTGGCAGGACCGTGTAGTTCAGGCGGCGGGACAGAGGCAGCGATACCATCCACTTTGCGCATCCTTTTTTCCATCATGGCGCGGCGCTTGCCCGCATTTGTGTACTCATCGCTGATGAGCACGCCGTCTTCATCGTGCTCATCGCTGGAGACGACGTGGGTGTAGCCGGGCAGGCCGGGAATGGCACGCGGAGACACTCCGCTTTCGGTGATTTTGTACCGTTTGTAGGGCTCGTGGTCGCCGGTCCCATTTGAGGCGATCATTTCGCCGCGATCGATAACAGGCGCAAAGTCAAGTTCCTTGGGATCGACGCTGAGACGTCCCTCGGAAAGCAGCAGATCGCAGAGCACAATTCCCGGACACTGGAAACGATCGGTGATATTGAAGATTTCAGGAATCAGCTTGAAGCAGTCGGCGATGTCGAGAGGGGCGGCAATCACTTTGGGATAGTCGCCAAAGCCCGCGCCCAGCATCTGCCAAAGATCGCCTTGCTCTGTTTTCGTCGGAACTCCCGTGGACGGGCCGGCGCGCTGGCAATCGATCACCACAATTGGAATTTCCGCCTGTGCAGAAAGTCCCATGCCCTCGCTCATCAACGCGAATCCACCGCCGGAGGTGGCGCACATGGCGCGCACTCCCGCGTGCGCCGCGCCAATCGCCATAGTGACGACGCCAATCTCGTCCTCCACCTGGCGCACCATGATCTGCGCTTTGCGCGCGTGGGCCGCCATCCAGTGCAGTACGCCGGTGGCTGGACTCATCGGGTATGCGGAGTAAAATTTGACGCCTGCAGCCGCGCCACCCATGGCCATGGCCGCGTTGCCGCTCAACACGGCATAGCGGGCCTCGGTCATGGGAAGCGGCCACGCAAAGGGCTTGAAATTTTGCGTGGCGTAATCGTATCCGGCACGCGCCAGGCTGACATTTTCGTCAATCACCGCCTGTTCCTTTTTACGGAACTGCTCGACCAGCACGCTCTCCAACGCCGGAAATCCTATACCCATCAGGCTGAGGGACGCGCCGATCGCCAGCGTATTCTGCCCAACTTTGTTACGCGTAATGTCGGCCATTTTCGACACTGGCATGGGGCAAAGCTGCACCCCTGCCGCAGCGGAGCCGGGCTGAATCAGGTCGGCGTTGTAAAGGCATGCGCCGCCGGCCGTCAGCAGGCGCAGATGCCGATCCATCGTGTCCTGATTGAGCGGAATCAGCAAATCGAGATGGTCGCCGGTGTTGGAGATTTTCTGCGGGCCGGTACGAACGGTCAGAAAGGTGTGGCCGCCGCGAATGATGGATTGGTAGGCGTTGTAGGCATTCAGATGCAGCCCGCGGCGGCTGAAAATTTTGGCGAAAATGTCGCCGGGCGTGGCCACGCCCTGGCCGGCGGCCCCTCCGATCCCTACTGCGAAGGACTGATTCATACGCGTCTCCCAGAAATTTCGTCCAGTTTTCCGCGCCCGCGGACACCTCAAACATTTAGACTTTGCGGCGATCCAAAAGGTACACAAGCACGGGCGGGGTTGAATACCTAAGTTGGTTGCATCGTAGCCTCTGCAATGCAATTCGGTCAACAGCGACTCCGTGGTTTCTACACCCCAATGCGTTCTATGAATGGGGAGGCAAGAGAAATATTTCGCCGCTGACCGAAGGCCAGATTTGTCTTCGTGGCAGGCCGAATCGCCGCGACTGGGGAAGGCACGCACGTCGACGCGCCATCTTTGCCTGTTTGCCCATGAACGGATTCCCACGCCAATTGAAGACCCGATCTTACCGCGGTATCTCCGTCGTGCGCATTGCGAATCGTCGAGAGGTCGCCGATCGTCTCCGTGGGTCCACACCCCGGAGGATGGCCCCATCATGGGACCCAACGCTGGCGTGACAGGCCCCCTTGACGCGACCTATGTAACGGCCAGGATTCTCAAATCGGCTCGTCGATGGCGGGTAGCGGCGTATCCTGACTCAACCTTGCATCTTTGCGTTCTTCTGTCCCTGAGTTACTGAAATGAACGTGTCTGCCCTCCCGCCCTTCCGTGTCATCTTGGGTTTTCTGGCCGAGACCTTCAAAGTGACCGCCGGGGACACGGAGGGCTGTTGCTTTCCGTTTTGACGAAGCCATCCGGAGTAAATATCCTCCGGCAGCCGAGGACACTTCCTCCGAATGACTCTCCGTGCGGTCTTGGGGTGAAGCTGCCGGTCACTCAAGAATCCGCGACTTCTGGCCGATAGAGTGAGTGCCGAAGATGGGCCATCGCTCGGGAAAGACATTTGCCGATGTCTCCTACCCAAAATCTTAGGAGATACCAGTCAGGTTTTCAATGAAAAATGGAGCGCCAGTTCCAGACAATGCGGAGTTGGGAGATTCTGCATCGCCGGCACCGCTACCGGGCAGAATTGACAGGAGAAGCTGGCTGGAACCGGCCGCCCTCGCAGCTTCCTGGATTGCTCTCTACGAGCTGCTGACACTTTTCGCCTTCCCCCACCTCTCTGCTGTCCAGCGCCAACTTGTCACTTGCGCGCTGCTGGCGATCGTCGCTGCGTCTGCCGTTCTGGCGTGTCGACGCCGTCTGCGGAGATTGACCCATTCGGCAGACGCAATGGCGGAGGAGCTTTACAATCTGCGCACACTGATCGACAACGTACCCGACTATATCTATATCAAAGACACCGAAAGCCGCTTTCTGGTGGTAAACATGGGATGGCGAAAGTCATGGGCGTGAATTCACCGGACGATTTGATCGGAAAGACAGACTTCGATTTCTACCCCAAGAAGTGGGCCACAAAGTTTTACGAGGATGAACAAGCCGTCCTCAAGTCCGGAAAACCGGCCCTCAATCTGGTGGAAGTGGTTCGTCAAAAAGACGGGAGCGATCGATGGACATCGACCTCCAAGGTCCCATTTCTGAAGGATGGAAAGCTTGTCGGCACGATTGGAATTGGGTGCGATGTATCCGCCCTGAAACAAACCGAGGCCGGACTGAAGCGCGCCACCCATGCGGCGAAGGCGGCCAATCGGGCGAAAAGCGTTTTTCTGGCCAACATGAGCCATGAGATCCGGACGCCCATGAACGGTGTGATCGGAATGACGGACCTGGCGCTGGACACCGATCTGACCGCCGAACAGCGCGAATACATGGAGACGGTAAAAGTGTCGGCGGATTCGCTGCTCAACGTCATCAACGACATTCTCGATTTTTCCAAGATTGAAGTGGGCAAGATCGACCTGGAAGCGATCGATTTCGATCTGCGCGAATGCATGGAATCGGCGCTGAAGACAGTCGCGTTGCGCGCCGATGAAGGCGGACTGGAACTGCTGCTGGATGTTGCATCCGATGTCCCCGAGACGGTGCGCGGCGACTCGGCGCGTCTGCGTCAGATTCTGTTGAACCTCCTCGGCAACGCAATCAAGTTTACCCATGAGGGCGAGGTGACGCTGAAGGTGGAAGTTGCACCCGCCTCCGCCGAGGGGCAGACGCTGCATTTCACCGTCTCCGATACGGGAATCGGGATCGCCCCGGAAAAAAAAGGACCTGATCTTCGCCCCGTTCACCCAGGCGGATGCATCCACCACGCGGCAGTACGGTGGGACCGGCCTCGGATTGGCGATCAGCGCCCGCCTGGTGACGATGATGGGGGGCAGGATCTGGGTGAATAGCCAGGTGGGACAAGGGAGCCAGTTCCATTTCACGGCAACGTTTGGCGTCGCGGAGAGCCGACCCGTTGTGCCCCCCGCGAGTGCCGACTTGCACAACCTTGCGGGCATCCGGGTCCTGGTGGTGGATGACAACCGGACCAACCGAAGGATTTTGAAAGAAACGCTGGCGCGCTGGGAAATGCATCCGACAAGCGTCGATAGCGGAATGAGCGCTCTGTCCGAGCTTTCCGCCGCCCATGACGCGGGCGACCTTACGCGCTGGTCTTGACCGATATGCACATGCCGCAAATGGACGGTTTCGACCTGATCCGGCGTGTCCGCGCGATGCCGGAGATGTCCACCCTCGCCATTATGATGCTCACCTCGGCCGGATACCGGGATGACAAAGAGCGCTGCGGGGAGTTGAATCTCTCGGTGTACCTTGTCAAGCCGATCCGGCAATCGGAGCTGCGCGATGCCATCCTCCGGACGATGGGGGCCACGGAGGCGGACCCTGCCCCTGCGCTTTCCTTCCCTCCCTTGCGCAAGACCCAGAAAAGCGCGATTTCCCTCAGTGTGCTGGTTGCCGAGGACAACCCGATCAATCAGCGGCTGGCGACGAAGCTGCTGGAAAAAAGAGGGCACCAGGTTGCGACGGCATGGAACGGGCGACAGGCGGTGGAGGCGCTGCAGCAATCCAGCT